>DATEWO010000193.1:0-2699 GCA_035257925.1 Propionibacteriaceae bacterium
GAGACCACACAGCCCTGCCGCACCGACTTCGCGCTTGGCATCGAGGCACGCTCCCGAGCCCTGCTGAGCGACAGGGCGGCCGCCGACGGCCTGTACCGCGAGGCGATCGATCGCCTCGGCCGAACCCGGATACGTCCGGAACTCGCCCGGGGGCACCTGTTGTATGGCGAGTGGCTGCGCCGGGAGGGTCGACGCCTCGATGCGCGCAAGCAGCTGCGTCTCGCTTACGACATGTTCGTCGCGATCGGGATGGAGGCGTTCGCCGAGCGTACCCGCCGTGAGCTGGTAGCAACCGGCGAGAAAGCGCGTAAGCGCCGCGACCAGAAGCGCAACCAGCTCACGCCCCAGGAGGAGCAGATCGCCCGGCTGGCCCGAGACGGCTTCTCGAACCCCGAAATCGGCACGCAACTCTTCCTCAGCGCGCGGACGGTCGAATGGCATCTCAGCAAGGTTTTCACCAAGTTCGGCATCTCCTCCCGCCGGGAGCTTCGTGCAGCTCTTGCGGTGGACGGCCGGCTCGTCGCCCAAGCCTAGCGAACATGCCGCGCACCTCGGCGACCTCCTTTCGCGTACGCCACGGCTGCGAGCAAATGGGCCCGGCGGCCTTTGAACCTTTTGCACCGTAATTGCTAGCTGCTCGCATCTCGACAGCATCCATCCCAGGGAACGAACGTCCAGCTCGGCACGCATCTGGCCCAGGAGTCGACCCCCTGGAAGTACAGCTCGACCGCGGCGGCTCAAATGCTTTGCGTCCAACGGACCAGTTCACGCAAGGACCAGGGGCCAGTCATAGGACCAGGGACTTCCACGGGGGCGACGGATCAGTCGAAGCGACACAGTGTCACCAAGACCAATTGACAATTCCCGAATCCAGCCCACTAGCAACGGAGGTCGTCATGAGTAGCACAGTCGAAACCCCCACCGAGATTCGCACCTTCAACGTCGACGTTCCGGAGGAGGAGCTGAGTGAGCTGCGCCGGCGCATCGCAGCGGCGCGCTGGCCAACCAAGGAGCTCGTCGACGACCCGTCTCAGGGCGTGCAGCTGGCGACGCTGCAGGAGCTCGCGCGCTACTGGGGCAGCGACTACGACTGGCGCAAGACCGAGGCGAAGCTCAATGCGCTGCCGCAATTCAAGACCGAGATCGACGGCCTCGACATCCACTTCATCCACGTGAAGTCGCGACACGAGAACGCGCTGCCGCTGATCATCACGCACGGCTGGCCGGGCTCGGTCCTGGAGCTCCTCGAGGTCGTCGGCCCGCTCACCGACCCGACGGCACACGGCGGGCGCGCCGATGACGCCTTCGACCTCGTGCTGCCGTCGCTGCCCGGCTATGGCTTTTCCGACCAGCCGACGGAGGTCGGGTGGGATCCCGCCCGCATCGCGCAAGCGTGGGCGGAGCTTATGAAGCGCCTTGGCTACACCCGCTACGTCGCTCAGGGCGGTGACCAGGGCGCCTCGGTTACCGACGCGATGGCACGCCTGGCTCCGGACGGGCTGCTCGGCGTTCACTTCAACTGGCTTAGCGCCTTTCCGACCGAGGTCGGGGCGGCGCTCTTCGGCGGTCTGATCCCGGCGGGAATCTTCAAGCGGGTCGCGATAACCCTCATCGGTGCCCGGGCCGAGAAGAAGGAGCCTGAAGCACTCGATGCGCTCGCCGCCCTCTTCAGGAGGGGCTATTTCGTCGAGATGCCCGAGCACCCACAGACGATCGGCTACGCGTTGACGGATACACCCGTTGGGCTCGCGGCCTGGATGCTGGACCATGACGCCGACAGCTACGAGAAGATCTCCCGCGCCTTCGGCGAAGGGCGGCCTTCGGGAGGCCTGACGCAGGACAGGATTGTGGACAACATCACGCTGTATTGGCTGACGAATACCGCAACCTCGTCGGCACGGCTGTACTGGGAGGGCTTCCGAACCATCTTCGCTGCGATAGCGTCGGGGGCGAAGCCCCCCGAACTCTCACTCCCGGTGGCCTTCACGGTCTTCCCCGGCGAGATCTTTCAGGCCCCGCGCAGGTGGGCCGACGAGGTCTATCCCAACCTGATCTACTTCAACGAGGCCGACAAGGGCGGGCATTTCGCAGCTTGGGAAGAGCCGCAGCTGTTCGCTGAAGAGATGCGAGCCGCGTTCAAGTCACTCCGCAACGGGGGGCAGTCATGAGCAGCCCTGTCCAGACTGCCACCGAGATTCGACCATTTAACGTCAGCGTTCCGGAAGACGAGCTGGCAGATCTGCGTCGACGCATCGCGGCGACGCGCTGGCCCGACCAAGAGACGGACGCCTCGCAAGGTGTGCAGCTCGAGACGATCCAGGCGCTGGCCTCTTATTGGGCCACGGATTACGACTGGCGCAAGTTCGAGGAGCGCTTCGCCGCGCTGCCGCACTTCATCACCGAGATCGACGGCGTGGACATCCACTTCATCCACATACGCTCCGAGCATGAGGATGCGCTACCGCTCATCGTGACCCACGGGTGGCCGGGCTCGACCATCGAGCAGCTCAAGATCATCGATCCGCTCACCGACCCCACGGCGCACGGAGCCGACTCGGCGGATGCATTCCATCTGGTGATTCCGTCACTGCCTGGCCATGGGTTCTCAGGCAAGCCGCGCGAGACCGGCTGGGACCCGATCCGCATCGCAAAGGCCTGGGTGGTGCTGATAGAGCGCCTCGGATACACCCAATACGTCG
>DATEWO010000194.1:0-6998 GCA_035257925.1 Propionibacteriaceae bacterium
GACTCGTAATGCGGAACTCCGGCTCAGGAGCCAATCTGGGAGCTAGACTCCTGCGGCCGATACGCACACCCTTGGGGGACTTGCGCGGACGCTTGCAGCGCCTTGGAGCGCCGAAACAGCGCACGCGAACGACGCTTGCAGCCTGGGGTCACCGTTCCCGCAGCGACGACTGACCGCAACTGAGCGCTCCCCCTGGCGAAGCGGCCCGGACCTGCTTACCTAACTGCTTATCAATGACCCCGCTCATGGGGGTACAGACCCGTACGTTAGCGCACTCGATTCACGCTCATGCAGCCCTCTCCAAGCGCTCCGGCCTTGGCTGACACGGAAGAGGTCACTGGTTCAAATCCAGTATCGCCCACCAGCATCACCCCTGGTCAGCCCTGCTTTTGCGCCCGTTTGGCGCTGGGATGGTTGACCTGCCGGCCACGGACTGTCGGCCTATCGATCGACTCGGTTACCGGTATGAGGCCGCGCTCGCGTTAATGGCAACCAAGGATGAGACCCTCTTTCGAGAGTCCCTGAGCCGACTTACTGATCTTGGCTGCTGTCGCTCGGCAAGACTTGTTCACCGGACCATGCGAGAGCTTGATATTCGGTGAATCCCCGCCGACGTACGCAGCGCGGGCGCGAACACATCTGCGAGGGCCTGACTAATTGCGAGCAGGAAATTCTCGACCTCTTTCGACGGTCAGTCCAACGAGGAGATCGCAGCCAACTTGTTCATTCTGTAAGGATCGTCGAGCACCACGTGTGGGCGATTTCTAGCAACCGCCGCGCCGCAACGCGTCAGCGGGCTGCCAAGGGGGCGATCAAGGCTTGACGCGTTTGGACCGCTCGTCGGTGGCCTTAAGTCTCGCTGCGACGGACAATGAGTCAATGCGGCTGATCGAGCGCGAGAGCCAGCTGGCCGCGTTGCATCAGTACGCGGACGAGGCAAGCCACGCCCAAGGCAGGCTGGTGCTCGTCTCCGGCGAGGCTGGCATCGGCAAGTCCGCGCTACTCGAGGACTTTGCTCAGCAGTCGGCGGATGCTCGTTGGCTCTGGGCGGGATGTGATGGTCTGTTTACGCCCGCCGCACTCGGGCCTCTCCTCGATATCGCCGCCCAATTGGGTGGTGAGCTGCTCCGGCTTTGCCACGTTGACGCGAAACGACACCAGCTATACAGCGCATTGCTGCGTCAACTCAGCGACTTGAAAACTCTCACTGTTATCGCCATCGAGGACATCCACTGGGCTGATGAGGCAACGCTGGATCTGCTGAGCTACCTCGGCCGACGGATCCAACACCTGCGGGCGCTCTTGCTGGTCACCTATCGCGACGACGCCCTTGTGTCGAATGACCAACTGCGGCTCACCTTGGGCAGGTTGGCGAGCCAACGAGCGACCCGCCGGCTCGGCCTGCCAGCGCTCTCCGCAGCCGGCGTTGCAACACTGGCGCATGGAACGGAGATCGACGCAGCCGAGCTGCATCGGCTGACCGCCGGCAATCCTTTCTTCGTTACCGAGGTGCTGCAAGCGGGAAACGACAGCCTGCCTGCGTCGGTTCGCGATGCTGTCCTCGCCCGGACCAGGACCCTGAGCGTGCCGGCACGTGATGCGCTCGAGGTGGCAGCCCTAATCGGTCCCCGGATGCGGTCTGAGCTGCTCGTGTCCTTGATCGACAATCCGCTCGTCACCGATGAATTGATCAGCCACGGTCTGTTGATCAAGGACGGAGATGATCTTCGATTCCGTCATGAGATAGCGCGAGTGGCGATTGAGGGAGCTATTCCGCCGTATCGAAAGGCTGCCATTCACACCAAGATCATTGAGGCGTTGCTCTCCTCCTGCAGTGATGACGACGCCCGGTTGGCCTTTCATGCTGAGGGTGCGGGGAATGCCGAGCTGGTTCTCACCCACGCGCCGAGGGCGGGCCGTCGTGCCGCTGCGCTGGGTGCACGCCGCGAAGCTGCGGCTCAGTATGAGCGTGCCCTGCGTTTTGTGCCGGAGACCGATATCCGCACACGGGCTGAGTTGCTGGATAACTTGGGCGAGCAACTTGACTTCAGTGCTCGATGGCAGGACCACGCCGAGACCCGCTCCGAAGCCGCCGCGCTGTGGCACGAACTAGGCGACTTTGCACGTGAGTCTGATTCGTTATTAGCTCTTGCCTGGGGTTTGTGGAAGCAGTGCCGTGGAGCGGACTTCGGGCGGACTGCGGATGCAGCGCTGAGGCTGGCCAAGCCGCTGGGCCGTAGCCCCCAGCTGGCAAACGCCTACATCACTCTCGCGTATCGCCACATGATCAAAAGTCGTTACCAGGACGGCCTTGCGCTCCTCCAACATGCGCGCGAGATGTCAGAGCAACTTGGCCTGGGTGATGTGATCAGCGATTCCCTCAATGTTGAAGCTCGAATCGTCCGGGCTATGGGCAATGACTGGACGGTCCCGATCCGTGCAGCCCTGGAGATAGCGCTGTCCGGCGGCCACGAGTTACGAGCCGGCAACGCCTTCGCGAACATGTACTGGATGTACTGCGACGAGCTCCGCCACGAAGAGGCTGAGCAGATTTACCACGAGGCGCTGGCGTACTGCGATGTACATGACATCGGCACCTCAGCTGATTTTTTGCTTGGGGTGCGCGCTGAGGTCTTTGAGAAGCTTGGCCGCTGGGACGAGTTCCTGTCCATCGCGCACGCCAGGCTCGATGACCAATCGCTCTCCCCCGCGGGCCGGCTAGCGCCGCTTACCTACCAGGCGAAGGTGATGGCGCGCCGAGGCCAAAACGGATATTGGCCATATCTCGACGAAGCACTGCGCTATGCAACCGCTTACGAGGAGCCGATGTATCTGCACTCTGTATACCTGGCACGCAGCGAGGCGTACTGGCTGGAGGGCCGTACGGATGCGGCAGTCGAGGAGCTGGATCGCATCGGACATGCCTTCGGCGGCCTTATGCCGGTGCAGCGCGGTTGGCTGGCACTGTGGAGACGACGACTCACCGGGATTGTTGACCCAATTGATCTTGAGCCGTTCGCCTCACAGCTCTCAGGGAATGGTGCACGGGCCGTCGGTCTCTGGGATCGGCTGGGCTACCGCTATGAGGCTGCATTGGCGCTGTTGGATACGAAGGAGGAGGCCAACCTGCGTGAGTCGCTGTCCCGGCTTGTTGATCTTGGTGCCGAAGCGACAGCGCGCCTGGTGCGCCGCACCATGCGCGATCTTGGCATCCGAGGAATTCCTGCTGGCGCTCGTACGGCAACAAAGGCACACCCGCGCGGCCTCACCGCACGTGAGCAACAGATTCTTCAACTCCTTTCCGAAGGTCGGACCAATGAGGAGATCTCCGTCACATCGTTCATTTCGGTCAGGACCGTCGAGCACCACGTATCGGCGGTTCTTGGCAAACTCGGCGTCTCGACGCGTCAGGACGCGGCCAAGGAGGCGCGACGGTTGGGCCTAGCACGTGCGGACTACGTCTCGCCCGGCACGAAATCTAGGTAGTTGGCGGGTGAATATGGGAGTTCAGCTCCCATGATCAAATAGGTCGTTCACTCCTACGGTCGTTCTCAAGTTTCCGACCGAAGGAGGAGCGATGCCGCTCTACATGGATGTCCACAGCCTCGATGGTGCAGTGACCTTCGAGGACGTGGACAAAGCTCACCAGGCCGACCTGCAGATCCAGGGCGGCTACGACGTCAGCTATCTGCGCTACTGGGTGGACGGGAAGCACGGAAAGATCTTTTGCCTCGTCGAGGCCCCCAAAGCCGACGCCGCAACGACTGTTCATCGTGAGGCGCACGGTCTCGTCGCTGACGAGATCTACGAAGTGCAGGAGGGGTCATGAAACCGCTCCGAAAAATCGCTGCCGCCAGCGTCGCTGTCGCCGCCCTGTTTCTGGCTCAAGCAGTGACCGCGTCTGCTTGCGACGAGCAGGACCCCGCAGCGTCTGTTACTGCATCGGCTCGCTCGTCCACGGCCAAGTACCACAGTCTCACCGTTGCCAAAAAAGCCGGCTATACGATCTTGGCCGATACTGCCGGAATCACATGCATCGCCGAACCCGGAATGGGTGCGATGGGTGTGCACTACGTGAAGGACGACCTGGTTAACGACCCTGCGATCGATGCCAAGGAGCCAGAGGCTCTGGTCTATGCGCCTGACGGGCATGGCGGATTACACCTGGCCGCACTTGAATATGTCGTGATTCAAGGGGACTGGAACGCTCACCACATCCCGTCAGCAGGTTTGTCAGTCGAGACCCACGAGAGCATTGCGCCGCCGATGCTCTTCGGGCACGAGTTCAACTTGACCGACGCGCCCAACAGGTACGGTCTGCCGCCGTTCTACTCGTTGCATGTCTGGCTCTGGAAGGACAACCCCGCTGGGACCCTCGAGATGTGGAACCCCAGCGTGCCCTGTGATCCGCCAGTGCTCGGCCGTAAGCGATGAGACTTAGCTGCCCACATCAAAGTTCGCTATTCGTGCCACGCATGTGACACCACCACTCCACATCGCTTGCTTGGACTGCGCATCAATTCCAGACGACGCGCTGTCCAAGCAAGGAGTGCGAAGTTGAATGAAGCGCGCGTCATGGAGAGCAGCGAGACGAAACTGTGCCGGAACTCGCGTGGCGTCCACTCGGCAGACCTCGGGCATTCGTGCCCAGCTGCAGCCTTAGCAGCGGGCACCCGTGTGACGGCCAACGGTCGTTTCACGATCGGGTCCGAGCTGGCCCGCGGTCGCCCAGGTGCGTACGGCGGCTAGCCACCGCCCTCTGGTGCTTCTTCGAGTTCCCGCCGCGGCCGCTTCGGTGAGCCGACTCGCCGACACCGGCGGCCTGGCGAGGATGCCATCCTGTCCGATCGCCGCAGCGGTGCCAGGTATCAGAAGCTGTCCGTCGCCGTCGCGGAGGCGATGACGCGCACCGTCGACCGGCGGCGCGATCTCGAGCCGATCAACGAGGCGAGCGTCCTGCTGCGAGAGTGTCTTGGCGCGCTGACCAGGAGCTTGACGGAGGTCCTTCATCATTACGGTGCTCCTTTGGAGGATCTCAGTGCGATGATTCGGTTCAACGCTAGGAATCGTGAGCGTCGCGAACATCCGCAAGATCACCGTGTTTTTGGCGATCCGATGCCGTATCGGTGATCACCGCGCGTCTTGCCTAACACTCCCGCTGCTCGTAGCTTCAGCCGCCAGATACCTTGCTCCTCCGGGGGTTGACACCGGGGTGCTCGTGCTGGTGAACGATGTTCTGCCATGTCGCGTTCGCCACAAGATTCGGCCGAATGCCAAGCGATCCAAGCCGAGCGACCTGAGCTTATTCTGCGGCCCATCGCCAGCCATTAAGGCTGCCCAACGTCGGTGCCAAGCTGTCGCTTGGGATCCATACTTCACCGACTACAGGACAGCGAATAAGGTCTGCCACTGCGACACCTAGCACTCGATCACGACCGACACCAGCTCAGCTGCCGCCCACCGCCGCAGCAGCACCACCTAACACGGGTCGCGAAAGCCGGAGTGTGGTCAGGTCAACTCTCTACCGCATCCACTTGGGCTTGAACACGTTCGTGATCGCGGGCGGTCAGGCGGAGTTCGCCGACACGCCGTCGTCTGGGCACCGGATTAATTAAGGCCAAAGGTGATCGAGGGCAGCACCGGCCGAAGCTGAGGACGTCGCCGGTCGAGCGACCTGGCACGCACCCGCATGGCGGTTCGTTGGTCCGGTTGGGCACAGTAGAAGAAAAGGAGTCGGTCCCATAGTTGTTTCGACCTCGGGGCAGCGGGCGGGGCTACTGGCGATCATGCTGGCCCTGGTCCTCTGGGGCTGCCAAATCAAGGCCGAGGGCGCCCCCAAACCCGACGATCCGCGCGGGAACCCGGCTGCCGGCCGGGCCGATCGTGAATCCGAGCACGCAGACGACGCTGAAGCGATAGACGCCAAGAGCTGGTCGGTCACGCTGGCCTTCGCCGGCGACGTCCATTTCGAGGGCCGGGAGGCGGCCCTGCTGGACAGTCGGGACGCAACCCTGGGTCCGATGTCATCTGCTTTGCGCAGTGCCGACGTGGCCGTGGTCAACCTGGAGAGCGCCCTCACCTCGGGCGGATCGCCCGCACCGAAGGAGCTCGAGGACCCCTCGCGCCGCTACTGGTTCCGCAGCCCGCCATCAGCCCTCGCTCTGCTCGAACGGTCTGGCGTCGACGCGGTGTCGCTGGCCAACAACCACGGGGCCGACTACGGAGCCGCCGGGCTGCGTGACAGCCTGCGCGCGGCCCGCAACAGTCCGGTCGCCGTGATCGGTGTCGGGCGCGATCCCGACCAAGCCTTCCGCCCGTACCGGACCTCCGTCGACGGCGTCGAGGTAGCCGTGCTCGCTGCCGACGCCTCACCACTGGAGAGCAACGCCTCAATCTGGGACGTCGGACACGGGGGTCCCGGCCTGGCCGCGGCCCGCGACAGCACCCGGCTGCTGGCCGCCGTCCGTGCCGCCAACGCCCGCAGCGATGTCGTCGCGGTGTACCTGCACTGGGGCGCTGAGAACCGGGGATGCCCGACCGCCGGACAGCGCGAGCTCGCGCAGAACCTAGCCGACGCCGGGGCCGATGTGGTCGTCGGCACGCACGCCCATGTCCTGCTGGGCGCAGGCATGCTGAACGACACCTACGTCAGCTACGGCCTCGGCAACTTCCTCTGGTACCACGGCACGCCGCCGGACACGGGAGTACTCCGCCTGCAGATCGTGGACGGCGAAGTGGTCCGCGACGACTGGGTACCCGGGGAGATCAGGCCCAGGGGCGGTCCGCCCGATCCCGTGACCGGCTCGGCACGCCGCGACGCGATCCAGGAGTGGCGCGGTCTGCGCGGTTGCACCGACCTCGCGCCAGGACCGGGCGAAATGGCGTCTGCTGACCGTCCCAGCGCATCAGGCCCGGGTGGCAGTGAGATCCGGAGGCCGGCGTACGTTGCGACCATCGAGTCGGTTCCGAGCTCCGTCCGGCAGCGGATGACCGGCAGC
>DATEWO010000195.1:0-5554 GCA_035257925.1 Propionibacteriaceae bacterium
CCGCGGGAGAGTGGAGTTGATCACCGACTGAAGGCAGTTCCGCAACAGGGACCTGCCGTTGAACACCGGGATTCCGACTGTGAAGAGCCTCCCCGACGGTTGGGGGCGAGCGGCCTCATCGAGGACCTCCCCCATACTGCGAACCTCCAGACTCTGTACGTTCGTGCCGCATCGAATTGGACCTTGATCGACTGCTGCAAAGCTTGCCAACGTGCGAAACATCACCGAGTGGGCAACGTCGCAACGACGACGCGCATGCTATCGCAGAGCCTCGCGTCGGAGCGCCTATTAGTGGACATGCTGCCAATCAGGGCTCAGACGTCCGTGGCGTTGTACTCGTCGTCGGTGACATGCTCGCCCCAGTGGACCGCGACGTGTTCTTCGTCGACTTCGTTGAGCGCAAGGTGGACCATCAGCCGACTCGGGGTGGCACCGTGCCAGTGCTCCTCATCGGGCGCGATGTAGACGCGGTCGCCGGGGCGAATGACCTCGATCGGTCCGCCGCGGCGCTGACATAGCCCGATTCCCTCGGTGACGAACAGGGTCTGCCCGAGCGGGTGACGATGCCAGGCCGTGCGAGCGCCCGGCATGAAGTGGACCAGACTCGCCAGTACCCCGGACGCTCCAGCCGGGGCGGCGACGGAGTCGATGTAGACATCGCCGGTGAACCACTCGGCCGGCCCCTTCCCAGTGGCGCCTTCGGTCGAACTGCGGGTGATCTCCATGGGTGCTTCCCCTGTCTCGTGGCGATTGTGCGGGTCCGCGGCAATGACAGTATGGCCGCTGACCCTCGGCTGGGATGCCCTGCCAGTACACCTCTCATCAGGGTCTCCCACGCCGGCTGCAAACCGGGTTTCCTAGATAAGGTTGACAGGGCCGTTGCAGGTCGGCACGCCGGCCGCGCGGCACTGACAGCTCCGCCGATCAACCGCCGATTCGAGGAGAGCTTCATGCGTGGTGTGGTCATGCACGGTCCTGGGGACGTCAGCGTCGAAGAACGCGAGCGTCCGCAGATTGTCGAGCCAACGGACGCGATCATCCGCGTCCCGGCATCCTGCATCTGCGGATCAGACCTGTGGCCTTACCGCGGCATCGGGGAGATGAACGGCCCCACTCCGATGGGTCATGAGTACGTGGGAATCGTTGAGGAAGTTGGCGATGCCGTGAGCATTGTCAAGCTCCGCCAATTTGTGGTGGGGTCCTTTTTCGCCTCCGACAACACTTGCGAGATCTGCCAGGCCGGCTATCAGACCCACTGCGTCAATCGCCAGCCCGGCGCTGCGACCGGTGCCCAGTCGGAATTTGTCCGGATCCCGCTGGCTGATGGCACGTTAGTGGCGACGCCTGGCGAGCCTGACCCCGAGCTGATCCCATCGTTGCTGGCCGCCTCAGACGTGCTGGGGACCGGGTGGTTCGCCGCGGTAGCCGCGCAAACCGGACCCGGGAAGACGGTCGCGGTGGTCGGGGACGGGGCTGTGGGCCTGCTGGCCGTCCTCGCAGCCAAGCAACTCGGGGCGGAGCGGATTATCGCGATGAGTCGCCACGCTCCCCGGCAGAAGCTGGCCCGCGAGTTCGGTGCCACCGACATCGTTGAAGAGCGCGGCGACGAGGGAGTGGCAAAAGTCAAGGAGCTGACCGGAGGGTTCGGCGCACATAGCGTCGTCGAAGCCGTCGGCACCCAAGAGTCGATGATGCAGGCCATCCGCTCGACCCGTCCCGGCGGCCACCTCGGGTACGTCGGCGTCTTCCACGACGTGGAACTTCCCGTCAATGACTTGTTCTTCTCGGGCATCAACTTGCACGGCGGTCCGGCCCCGGTTCGCCGCTTCTTGCCCGAGTTCATCGATCTGATCTGGAACCGGCGGATCGACCCCGGCAAGGTGTTCGACCTGGAGCTGCCGCTGAACCAGGCAGCGGCCGGCTATGAGGCAATGGACAACCGGCAGGCCATCAAGGTCCTTCTCCGCTCCTAAGACAGCCGCAAAGCACAGAGCCAACCGCCCGGCCCAGGGCCCAAACTCGGGTCCGTCCGTACGTCCAACGGTCGGACGTCCTAAAAGTGGCGCGCCTCCCACTCCATTGGGGGCCGGTACTCGACCGAGTGCTTAGCGGCCGCATCGACTTCTTCAGGCGTCAACAACACCACTGTCCGTACGCTCGCGCCGCCCGCCTCGCTAACGGCAAGTGCGAAGGCGGCGGCACTCTCGTTGTCAGGAAGGTCGGCGACGGCGAAGGCGTCGTGGTCGCCGAAGGCGAAGTAGAAGTGCTCAAGCCGTCCCCCAAGACTCTGGGCAGCTTTGGCCACGGCCTCCCGTCTACCACTTCCGCCCTGCCGTCGGAGACCCTTGAGGCCCTCCACTGTGTACGACGCTTCAAACAAGAACCTCGGCATTAAGCCCCCTTCTGCGGTCGTCGCCTAACCGTCTCATCCCGTAGCCGATTTGCTCAAGGTGCCAGGGGCCGATGTCATACCGGCCACTGGTCATGAAATTGGGGCTCGATGCCGTCCAACTGTGCGGGTCGAGGTAACTGCTGCCCAGCGGTTTGAGTCTTGGCTTCCATAGAGCTGAGTTGTTGGGTGGCGGCCCAGGAGGCGAGCAGGGCCAGTGCGTGGGCGGTGGGTGAGTCGGGTTCGGCGGCGTAGATGGTCATTGTGAGGCCGGGTTCGGCCCTAAGGTCGAGGCTTTCGTAGGCAAGGGTGAGGCCGCCGACGATGTGGTGGTGGAAGTGTTTGATGCCGGTGCCGTGGGTGCGGACATTGTGGGCGCCCCAGCGACGGCGGAACTCGTCGCTACGGGTGGAGAGCTCGCCGACCAGGTCGTGGAGGCTCTTGTTGTGCGGGTCCTGTCCCGCCGCGGTACGGAGGTTTGCCACGGTCATGTCGGCGGCCAGGTCCCAGTCGGGGTAGAACCGCTGTGCGGCGCTGTCGAGGAAGGTGAACCGGGCGAAGTTGGGTGCCCCGTTGGGGTCGTTGTAGAGGTCGGCGTATAACGCCCGCCCCAGGTGGTTGGTGGCCAGCAAGTCAGACCTGTTGTTGCCGACGATCGCCGGCGCGGTGATGGTGTCTAGGGTCCATTGCAGGCTCGGCCGCACGGTCCACTGGTTGCTGCGGCGGCGGGGCCGCATGGCCGCGCTGGTGCCGTCGGCGGCTTGGGCAAGGTGGAACAGGTGGGCGCGTTCGGCTTCGTCAAGCTGGAGAGCGCGGGCGATCGCATCTAAGACGGAAGCGGAGGCGCCGCCGAGTGCACCGCGTTCAAGCTTGGCGTAATACTCAACGCTCATCCCGGCCAGGTCGGCGACCTCGCTGCGACGCAGCCCCGGGACCCGCCGACGCCCAGCCTGAGGTACCCGGGCCTGCTCGGGAGTGATCTTGGCACGCCTCGAGATCAGGAACTCACGGACTTCGGCGCGATTGTCCACGCCAACGACAGTACGACCGCAACCGGGTGGTTGGTATGCCCTATCAGTACACCCATATAACAGTGACTTTCGCTCTACGGTCCAGATCTACCTCGGTGTACTGCATTATCTGCTGAGCCGGCCCGGGCATCTTGTCTCGGCGGAGGAACTGTTCGAGCACGTCTGGGACGAGAACGCCGACCCGTTCACTCAGACCGTGCGGGTGACGGTCGGGACGCTGCGCTGCAAGCTCACGATCGACGGCGAGTCTCAGTTGCTGGAGACCTTGATCGCACGCCGGCTACCGGCTGCGTGATGTGACCCGGCGACTGGACGCATGAGCCGGCTGCTCGACGACCTGCTCGCGACGGCACGCAAACGATCATCCGCGTACGTCGACTGCGACGTCGACCTCGCCGGTCTGGCGCGCAACATCTCGGCCGAGTACGCGCTGCTGGCCGCCGAGCGGTCGCTTCAGCTCGACCTCCGACTGGCACGCGGTCCCGTCGTCTACGCCGATCCGGCCTCCCTCGACCGAGCTGTGTCGAACTTGCTGTCCAACGCGGTCCGGCTGGCACTGGAGGCACTACCATCACCGTCGCCGCCGCCAGGGCTGGGCCTGGGTAGCAGTCCGCGATGAGGGTCCCGGGATCGCCGACGAGGATCGGGACCGGATCTTCGACCGCTTCCACCGAGGCTCCGGCCAGTTCTCTCAAGGTTCCGGGCTCGGGATGACGATCGCCCGGCAGATCGTCGAGAGCCACCAGGGTCGGCTGGTGCTTGCCCAGCACTCCGGTCCGGGCTAGCACGTTTGTCATCTGGTTGCCAGAGCGAGCCCTCGCCGGTGCCACGGAACGATCGCTTGAGCCGCCCGACTGCGACCCCCTCGGGCGATCCGCGGCGGAAACGCTGGTGCACTAGAGGTGTATTGGCGGTGCACCCTTTCATAAGGTGTTCCTCGATTAAGCAATCCGTTCCTACTGTGGTCGTCATGTTCGGTCAGCGCAGCTCGCGTCGGGTTCGCCTGGCTCGGATAGCGGCGCCAACAGTCGCTGTCTTACTCGGTGGTGCCTGCGCAAGTACCGAGCTCACGCCCTCAGCCGGCACGGATCCGGTCACGCCGGCATCGACCGTGACACCATCGGCAACGCCAACCATGGAGGAGCCCGCCGTGACAGACATCCGGATCACCGTCGGTGATCAGACCTTCACCGCTCAGCTCGCCGACAACCCCACCGCCCGCGACCTCGCCGACCAGCTCCCCTTGAACTTGCGGTTCCGGGACTTCAACCGTGTCGAGAAGATCTCCAAACTGCCGCGGCCGCTGACCATGGATGGGGTTCCTGCTGGCGACGACCCCGAGATCAACGACGTCGGCTACTACGCTCCCTCGGGCGATTTGGTTCTCTACTACGGCGATGTCGGTTACTTCGACGGCATCGTACGGATCGGTCGACTCGACGCCGAGGACATGAGCGTCATCGAGCGCCAACCAGACGGGTTCGAATTGACGATGGATCGGGGCTGAACGTGGCACCTGCCGCCGTGGTCCTGGCCGACGTCAACGAAGACGTGTTGCGCGCCGCTACTGACGACCCTGACCGGCGCCGACCACTAGGCACTCGGTGTGCTGTGTGACATTCGATCATTGGGCGGTGTAGCCGCCGTCGACGGGGAGGGCGACTCCGACGACGAAGCTGGCGCCGGGGCTGCACAGCCAGAGGACGGATCCCGCGATCTCGTCTCCCTGGCCAAGGCGGCCGATCGGGGTCGCAGCGGCAGCCTCGGCCCGGTCAAGTTCGCCTTTAGTGATCATGTCGGCGACCATCGGGGTCTCGATGGTTCCGGGGCAGATGGCGTTGATGCGGATCCCTCGTGGTGCGTACTCCAGGGCGGCGCTGGTGGTCAGCCCGATCACCCCGTGCTTCGAGGCGTGATAGGCAGCACGGCCTGGGAGTCCGACCAGACCACCGAGGGAGGAGCAGTTGACGATGGCGCCGCTGCCCTGGGCGCGCATCTGGCTCAGCTCATGTTTCATGCACGCCCAGACCCCCCGCAGGTTGATCGCATTGACCCGATCGAAGACCTCGGCCGGCTCGTCGGCGGCATCGCTGGGTGGAACCTGGATGCCGGCGTTGTTGAACGCCATGTCGAG
>DATEWO010000196.1:0-15625 GCA_035257925.1 Propionibacteriaceae bacterium
ATCCGTGCTGCAGTCCAAGATCGACATCCTGCACCGGCATTGCGCCGCGGTTGGTCGCGACCCGTCCAGCGTTGAGATCACCGTGCTCGATCTACCCGTGATCGGCACTGACCGCGAGGATGCCGCTCTCCGGGTAGAGCGGCTCCGGGGACGTACCCCGGCCGCCGTCTACGCAGCCCGCCACCACGCGGCACCTGCACTCGATCATGCACAGCGCTATTTCGAGCTCGCCGATCTCGGAGTCAGCACGATCTTCGTGGCGCTGCCCGACCTCGCCGACGCAGATGATCTTGCCCGGTGTACCCCGTTGCTAGCAGCGCTCCAGCGACGTTGACTGCTCGTGTGACGCCGCTAAGCCTGCGCCTGATTCCGTAAGCGCTCAGCCTCGGCGGCGTAGGCGGGCATGCCGAATTCGCGGTAGGCGGCTAGTGCCTCCTCGAGCATCCTGGCGGCGCGCGCATGGTCTCCGGTGCTGCCTCGGTCCAGCAACATCCGGGCGTGCAGTCGGCGGAGGTCGGCCAGCTCGAGCCTGTTGGGCATCTTCTCGGCGACCTCTCGGGCGATAGCGAAGTGGCGTTCGGCTTCGTCCCAGCGACGAGCCGCTGCAGCGGCGAGACCGGCGCGGGTCTCCACCAGCCGGCCGTCCAAGGCGAGCCACCTATTCCCGAGCTCGAGGACCCGTTCCACTATCGGCGACAGCGCCGCAGCTTCCTCACGGTGGCCACAGAGATAGAGCGCTTCGACGAAGCCCAGCGTGCAATTCCACGAGCCGATGCCGTTGACCCGGTCAGGGCCGGGCAGCTTCGACTGGGCCGCCTCGAAGAGGTCCATAACCTCCTCGTCGCGCCCCTGGTGGGCCAGGTGCTGCGCCAACAGCGAGATGCTCTGTCCTGCGAACGCGGACTGCGGCTCGAGCTCGACCGCTCTGCGCAGCTCCGCCTCAGCGCTGGCGGCTCTGCCTCGCCAGTGCGCGGCCAAACCCAGGTAGATATGGCCGATGTAGTGCCACGGCAGGCCGCCCCGCTCGGTGATGTCCAGGATCTGCGGTCCGAGGGCCTCCACCTGCGGCAGGTCACCGGTCATCGCCGCCACGCGGATCCGGTCGGAGAGCACCATGAACGCCGCGCCAAGGTGGCCCAGTCGCTCGGCGAGACCCAGCGTCTTGTCGGCAAGGCTCGTCGCCTGCTCACGGCTGCCGAGCGTGCCGTCCTCGTAGATCACGAACGCCTGCACGCTGGAGAGATCCCACAACGCGTTCTCCCTAGCGAAAATCTCAGCGGCGCGCAGACCGACCTGCACTCCCTCAGCGAGCTCCCCGTAGCCGAGATGGTGGATGGTCTGCACGTGAAGGACGTCGGCCAAGGCCCGCTCATTGCCTACCTGCTCGGCAAGCGCACGCGCCTGGTCGAAGGTGGCCGTCGCCGTGGCGTAGTCGCCGCTGAGGCTGATGGCCCATGCCATCGCTGATAGCAGGCGAGCCTTGTCCGCGTTGGCTGTGTTGCCGAATGCAGCCAGCGCCCGCTGGCAAACCTGCACTCCTTCGACAAACCGGGCGGTCCATACCAACTGGTTCACCATGGCCCAACCCAGCCGACCGATGGCCTCAACTAGTCCCATCGCCTGGTAGCGGTCCAACGCATCGTTCATCGTGCCCAGCGCGTCGCCCCAGCGACCCACGCTGCGTAGGGCCATCGCCAACCGCTCCAGCAGCTGGGCATGACCCAGCTGATCATCGGCTGACACGAGCGAGAGAGCGTGCTCGAAGTGTCCGACTGCGTCGTCGAACGCGGCAGCATCGTAGGCGCGCTCACCGGCCATGGTCAGGTAGCGCACCAGGCTTGGCCTGTCGCCGAAGCCTCCGGCACGTGACAAGTGGTAGGCGAGATCCCCGGCGTGAGCCTCGAGGTCGTCGGAGAAGCGGCGTGAGATTGCCCTGGCCGCCCGGAGATGAAGCCGCTCACGTTTGACCGCGGAGACGCCGGAGAGCAGTGTCTGGCGGATCAGCTCGTGGCTGAACATCAGCTGGCCTGGGTCCTTACCAGGCGTGACGAGCCGGGCTCGTTCGGCCTCCTCGAAGGCCTCGACCAGGGCGCCTTGGCCGACCCCCGCGACCTCACCGACGAGATCGGAGGCGAACACCCTGCCCGACACGGCGGCCGCGACCAGCACCTCGCGGGTGGACACCGCAAGACGGTCCAGCCGTTGACCAAGCACCAGCCGGATGCTCTCCGGCACCGACGCCTCGTCAAGGCGAAGGTCAGGACGTACCCGGCCATGCTCGTCGAGCAGCACGCCGGACTCCACGAGGTGCAGGTAGACCTCCTCAACGAAGAACGGGTTGCCCTCGGTCTCGCGGTCGATCATCCGCGCCAGCTGCTCAGGCGCGGGCTGCCCGGCCAGTGCCTGCAGCATCGCCCGTAGGCCGTCGTAGGACAATCTGCGCAGACTCACCCGTTCCACCAGGCCCCTGCTGCCCAGCCGGCCAATCACGCGGGCCAGCGGATGCTGGAGATCCACTTCGATGTCGCGGTAGGTTCCGAGCACCAACACCGGCATCTCGGGCAGTAGTGGGGCCAGGTACTCGGTCAGCAGCAGCGTTGAGTCGTCGGCCCAATGCAGGTCTTCCAACACCAGCAGCAACGGCTGGCCCTGCGCGGCACGGCCCACGAACTCGCTAAGACTGTTCCACACATAGCGGCGCGAAAGCTCTGCTGGCAGCTCAAGCGGTGGCGGGATGTCGGGGAAGACACGCCTCAGCGCGGGCGCGATACGGGCAATCTCTGCAGCCACATCGCCAAGTGCCTCCCGCAGCGCCAGCGGGCTGCGCGGATTGCTGATCGCCTGCTCAATGATCTCGACATAGGGCAAGTACGGTGGCGCGCCGCTCATCTGCACACAGTGCCCGATAAGCATCCGCATCCCGCGCGCTTGAGCCTCGTCGCCGATCTCAGCCACCAACCGCGACTTGCCGACGCCTGGCTCGCCGGCGACCAGTGCTAACCGGCCGTGCCCAGCCAGGGCCGCGTCTATGAGCTGGTGCAACATGGCCTGCTCTGCGTCCCGGTCCACCAGTGGCGCCAGCGGGGCCGGCACAGTGGTGGTCCGGGCGGCCGCTGAGGCGTGGTTCCACGACACCTCGTACAGCCGCCAGCGCTCCGGGAATCCTCGCAGCCAGAAAACCCCCGAGTCGAGAAAGGACCAATCCACCTGCAACTCGGCGTGCTTGCGCACCTCGTCGGACACCAGAATCTGCCCACCAACCGTCTCGGCCATCACCCGCGCTGCAGCATGCACAGCCTGCCCGTACAGATCGCCGTCCTGCTCGGTGACCTGGCCGGTGTGCAGTCCGATGCGGATCTCGACGACCCGCTGCGGGTCAGCGGTGTTGTGCTGACCCAGCGCCACCTGAATCGCAGCGGCGGCGCGGACCGCTGCCACGGCAGACGAGAAGGAGATCAGGAAACCATCGCCCAGGGACTTGCGCACGCGGCCACCGAACGCCATGACCTTGTCGTGCACGATTCTCGCCTGCAACGCGAGAATGTCGTCGGCGTCCGCGTCGCCGCGCGCCCGCCGCAACGCGGTTGAGCCGGCCACATCGGTCATCATGATCGTGAGCGACATGGCTTCCTGACTGCGATCCGACAAGATCTGCCTCTCTTCTAGATGCCGCGGGGCGGTTAGGCCCGCACCTGATGTTGTAGGCGTTCCGCCTCAGCGGCGTAGGTAGGCATGCCAAACGTGCGGTAAGCGGACAAAGCCTGCTGGAGCATCCCGGCGGCACGCTCGTGGTCGCCGGCGCCGCCTCGATCCAACAGCATCCGAGCGTGTAGGCGGCATAAGTCGGCCAGCTCGACTCGATTGCCCGTCTGCTCGGCGAGCTCGCGGGCGATGCCGAAGTGGCGTTCGGCTTCATCCCATCGACGAGCCGTCACCGCGGCGAGACCGGCACGGGTCCTCGCTAGCCTGCCGTCGTAGCTAATCCATCTGTTGTCTAGCTCGAGTACCTTTTCGAGAAGCGGAGACAGTGCCGCCGCCTCCTTAGTCAGTCCACACAGGCAAAACGCCTCAACGAAGTTGAGCAGGCAGCTCCACGAGCCAATGCCGTTGACCCGGTCGAGGCTCGGCAGCTTGGGGCGGACTGACTCGAAGAGCTCCATCACCTCGTCGGCGCGACCGTAGTAGCCCAGGTGCCGTGCCAGCGTCGCGGCGCTTTGTCCGGCGAATGCGCCCGTCGGCTCCAGCTCGACGGCGTTTCGCAGCTGAGCCTCGGCGCGGTCAGCATTGCCTCGGCGGTGCGCGGCCAGGCCCAGGTACAGGTGGCCCAAGTAGCGCCACGGCAGTCCGCCTCGCTCGCCGATGTCGACGATTTGCGGACCGAGCGCCTCCACCTGCGGCAGGTCACCGAGCATCCCGGCGACGCGGATCCGGTCCGAGAGCACCATGAACGCCGCGCCCAGGTGACCCAACCGCTCGGCGAGGCCCAACGTCTTGTCAGCAAGGCTTGTCGCCTGCTCCCGACTGCCGAGATTGCCGTCTTGAAAGATCACGAACGCCTGCACACTACAGAGATCCCACAGGGCACTCTCCCGCTCGAACGTCTCGGCGGCTCGCAGTCCGACCTGGATTCCCTCCGCGAACTCGGCATAAACGAAATGGTGGATGGTCTGCATGTGCAGCACGTCGGCCGTTGCCCGCTCGTTGCCCACCTGCTCAGCAAGCGCGCGGGCCTGGTCAAAGGTGGCCGTTGCCGCGGCGTAGTCGCCGCTGACGCTGATCGCAAACGCCACGGCTGACAGCAGGCGAGCTTTGTCGGCGCTGACGGTGTTGCCGAGTGCCGCCAGCGTCCGCTGGCCAACCTGCACTCCTTCGACAAACCGAGCAGTCCACACCAGCTGATACACCATGGCCCAACCCAAGCGACCGATGGCCTCGACTTGCCCGAGTGTCTGGTAGCAGTCCAACCCATCGTTCATCTTGCCCAGCGCGTCTTGCCAGCGGCCCACGCTGCGGAGCGACATCGCCAGCCGCTCCAGCAGCTGTGCGCGGCGGAGCTGATCATCGGCCGACAACAACGACAATGCGCGCTCGAAGTAGCCGACCGCGTCGCCGAATGCGGCCGCGTCGAAGGCCCGGTCGCCGGCAATCATCAAGTAGCGCACCAGGCTTGCTCTATCGGCGGAGCCTCCGGCATGGGACAGGTGGTAGGCGAGATCTCCGGCGTGCGCCTCGAGATCGTCGGAGTAGCGCCGCTCGATCGCCTTGGCGGCCTGGACGTGTAGCCGCTGACTCTTGACCGCAGAGACGCCCGACAGCAGCGTCTGACGGATCAGCTCATGGCTGAACATCAGTTCGCCAGGGACCTTGCTTGGTAGAACGAGGCGGGCCTGCTCCGCTTCGTCGAGGGCCTCGACAAGCTCGTCCGGCCCAGCACCAGCCACCTCACCGACGAGGTCGGAGGTGAAGACTCTGCCCGACACGGCGGCCGCGACCAACACCTCGCGGGTAGCTGTGGTCAGGCGGTCCAGCCTTTGACCCAGCACCAGCCGAAGGCTCTCCGGCACCGACACCTCGTCCAGCCGAAGGTCAGGACGCACCCGACCGTGTTGGTCAAGCAGCACGCCGGACTCGACAAGGTGCAGGTAGACCTCCTCCACGAAGAACGGGTTGCCCTCGGTCTCGCGGTAGATCACCCGCACCAGCTGCTCCGGCGCCGGCTGGCCCGCCAGGGCCTGCAGCATCCCGCGGACACCGTCGAAGGAAAGCCGGCGCAGGGTTACCCGTTCCACCAGGCGCCGGCGCCCTAGCTGGCCAATCAAACGGGACAGCGGATGGGAGAGATCCACTTCGACGTCCCTGCCTGTGCCGAGCACCAGCACCGGCATCTCATGCAGCAGCGGCGCCAGGTACTCGGTGAGCTGCGCTGTTGACTCGTCGGCCCAATGCAGGTCCTCCAACACCAGCAGCAGCGGCTGGCCCTGCGCGGCGCGGCCCACGAACTCGCCAAAGCTGTTCCACACGTAGCGGCGTGCCAGTTCCACCGGCAGCTCGATGGGCGGCGGGATATCTGGAAAGGCGCGTCGCAGCGCCGGGGCAATGCGGGCGATCTCCGCAGCTACGTCGCCAAGTGCTTCCCGCAGCGCCAGCGGGCTGCGCGGATTGCTGATGGCCTGCTCGATGATCTCGACGTACGGCAGATAAGGCGCGGCTCCGCTCATTTCGACGCAGTGTCCGGTGAGCACTCGCATCCCGCGCGCCTGAGCCTCGTCACCGATCTCAGCGACCAGCCGCGACTTGCCGACGCCTGGCTCTCCGACGACTAGCGCCAGTCCACCGCGGCCCACCAGTGCGTCATCTACCAGCCGGCGCAGGCTGGCGCGCTCGGCGTCTCGCGCGACGAAGGGCGTGAGCCGCGCGGGCATAGCACTTGACCGCGCGCCAGATGAGGTGTCGTTCCAGGAGACCTCGTACAGCCGCCAGCGGTCCGGGAACCCTCGCAGCCAGAACAGCCCCGAGTCCAGAAAGGACCAGTCCACCTGCGGACCGGCGTGCTTGCGGACCTCGTCGGTGGTGAGAATTTGGCCGGCAACCGCCTCGTCCATCACTCGCGCCGCGGCGTGTACCACCTGCCCATACAGGTCTCCGTCGCGCTCGGTGACCGGGCCGGCGTGAATGCCGATGCGGATCTCGACTGCGTGCTGCGGGTCGGCGGTGTTGTGCTCGCGCAAGGCGCGCTGGATGGCAGTTGCGGCACGGACCGCTGCCACGGTGGACGGGAAGGACATGAGGAAGCCATCGCCCAGGGACTTATGCACGCGGCCACCGAACGCCATGACCTGGTCGTGCACGATTCCTGCCTGCAACTCCAGAATGTCGTCGGCGTCTCGGTCGCCACGCGACCGCCGCAGTGCGGTCGAGCGGACGACATCAGTCATCATGACGGTGAGTTCCCTGCCCGCGTGGCTACCTCCCGACAAGGGCTACCTCCCTCTTGATTGGCCGCTCAGCACGTAATGAGCTGCTCAGCACCCCACCTGCCGGTCCCAGAGTACGGGCGGCTGGGCGGGCAACCACATTTCGCCTCACGAGCACGGCATGCATCAGGCAGCATGAAGGGACGGCCCGAATCAGGTGATGCGTATGGATCAGATTCGACGCTCTGTCTCTGGGTCCAGTCCCTCGAAATACTGGTCCAGAACCTGCCTGAAGACCTCTTGATCGGGATCGGCGTGCGCAAAGAGTGTCATGGAAGAGCGCAGCTTGATCGCATCGATGCCACCAAAGATCTGTTCGGCACTGAGCCCGCGATTTGAAGCGACGATCTCGGCACATTCGATAAGCCGTGGGCCCAGCACGGGATGTGCAAGGTAGGCCTGGGCTTCCGTCAGATCACGGATCGCGTACGCCTCGGCCATGGCACTGCGCCCGAGCCCGGCAATCTGCGGAAAGATGAACCACATCCAATGACTGGTCTTGCGTCCAGTGCGCAGTTCCGCGGCCGCCCGCTGATAGGTACCGCCGCTGTCTTGAGCGGTGACGAAGCGCTCGAGATCCATGCGCCCGACGTTATGCCCGACGCAGCTCCAGCTAGCTTGCAGCCCCGCCTGCAACGGCCGGAATGATCGAGATCTTGGTCCCCTCAGCGACCTGAGCGTCCAGACCGCCGATGAAACGTACATCGTCGTCGCCGACGTAGACATTGACGAAACGGCGCAGCGCACCGGAATCGTCCAGGATCCGGGCCCGGATCCCTGGATGGTTGCCCTCCAAAGAGTCCAGGACCTCCGACAGGGTGCTGCCGTCAACCGTCACCTCTCCTGCACCTCCGGTGTAGGTGCGCAGGATCGTTGGAATGCGGACGGTAGCACTCATGAATTCGAATCCTTCCAGAAGTCGGTGAACGCCTCGTAGCGCGGCGGAATCGTGATCTTCGGGCCGACGCGGTCGGACACCGCATCGAGTGTTTTCAGCCCATCACCGGAGTTGATCACTACGGTCTCGGCCTCTGGATCGAGCACACCGTCGGAGAGGAGCTTGGCGGTGACGCCGACGACGACGCCGCCGGCAGTCTCGGCAAAAATCCCTTCGGTACGTGCCAGCCGTTGGATGCTGGCCGCCAAAGTGTCGTCATCGACGTCGGCCACGACGCCGCCGGTACGCCGCACCACATCCAGCACGTACGGTCCGTCCGCCGGGTTGCCGATGGCCAGTGACTTCGCGATGGTGTCCGGCTTCACCGGCGCAACGAAATCTTGACCGGCGCGGAACGCCTGGGCTACCGGTGAGCAGCCAGTCGCCTGTGCGCCGAAGATCGCAAATGGCTTGTCCTCCACCAGCCCGAGTTTGATCAGTTCGCGAAAGCCCTTGTCGATCTTGGTCAGCTGTGCGCCGGAAGCCACGGGGACGACGACCTGGTCCGGGAGCCGCCAGCCAAGCTGCTCGGCGATCTCATACGCCAGAGTCTTCGAGCCCTCCGCGTAGTAGGGCCTCACGTTGACATTGACGAACGCCCAGCCCTCTTCCTCGGCCGCGATCTCAGTAGCGAGCTTGTTGACGTCGTCGTAGCTGCCCTCGATGGCGATCAAGGTTGTGTCGTAGACCGCGGAAGCCAAGATCTTCTGTCGCTCGAGATTGGCGGGCACCATGACCACCGACTTGATCCCGGCCCGGGCAGCAGCTGCGGCCACGGCATTGGCGAGGTTCCCGGTCGAGGGACAGGCCAGAACCTTGAGCCCCAACTCGCGGGCGGCCGAGAGGGCGACGGCGACGACACGGTCCTTGAAGGAATGAGTCGGATTGCCTGAGTCGTCCTTGATCCACAGCTGTTTCAGACCAAGATCATCCGCGAGGTTGCGGGCATCGACCAGCCGGGTGAAACCGGGATCGGTAGAGCGGAAGGTGGCGATGTCGGCTGGGACCGGCAGTAGCGGGGCATATCGCCAGATGCTCCGCGGGCCCGCCTCGATCCGTTCGCGGGTAATGGCCGGAAATTTGTAGCCGACCTCGAGCGGACCGAAGCACTCGGTACAGGCGTAAAAAGGGCCGAGCGCTGTGCGCGCCCCACACTCTCGGCAAACCAGGTGCGTGGCGTTTCCGAAGGCGCCTGTCCGGACGCCGGGAGCGGGAGCTGGATCGGTGTCGACCACCGCAGTCATGATCAGTCCTTCTTCATCTTTCTCAGCCGGCTTTCGACCGAGTCGGAGTTGGCACCGTGTCTGATCGGTCAGCCGGTTGCCGGGGAGTCATCGGGCCGTTCCCTCGTCCCCTCTGGATGAACACGGCTCAGCCTAGGGGTGGCTTCGGATATGGCGCAGGTCGATTCCGCATCTTGGGAATGACATCCAGATATTGACACGCCTAGGACCGGCCGACTGCCCCAATTGAGCCAGGATTGAGACGTGAAACCTGGCTGGCCGGCAACCGGATGGGAATGGCTGCGCTTCGTCGGCAACTTCGTCAACCTCAGCACCGTTGTCGGCCTGTCAGTAGCGAAGCTTGGCCGGGCCAGCATCAAGCGCGGGCCACGCGGCCTGTACTTCTGCGAGGGCTACCGCTTCAGGTTCCCCATCGCGGGCGCATTCACGATCGGCAATGTGCTCACGACGAGCACCACCTGGGACAAGATGTTGGACAAATACCCCGACTTGATCAAGCACGAGGAAGGCCACACCTGGCAGTACCTCTACTGCCTCGGACTGCCCTATTACGCACCCTACGTCGTCTTTATGGGCTGGTCGGTACTGCGTACTGGCGACCGTGCGGCACAGAACTTCTTCGAGCGGCAGGCCGGGTTGGCTATGGGCGGTTACATCGACTATCCGATAAGACCTATCGGTGAGGGCGTACGTGCAGTGCTGGGGAAGCTGAAACTCACTCGATCGTGAGATCGATGCCCAGCCGCTTCGCCGAGCGGTTGCGTTGCCTGGTTGCGCGAAGTCGACGCAGCCGCTTGACCAGAAGCGGATCCTGAGCGAGCGCCTCCGGTTTGTCGATCAAGGCATTAAGAACCTGGTAGTAGCGAGTAGCCGACATCTGGAACTTGTCCCGGATCGCCTGCTCCTTAGCCCCGGCGAACTTCCACCACTGTCGCTCGAAGGTGAGGATCTCGGCGTCCCGCGAACTCAACTCACCAAGCGGCTCTTTACCGTCATGCTGGGGACTCGAAGCGACGATCATAGGCTCATCGTAAAGTGAAATCACATCGATGTCATTCGTCGCCTCGCGGGATTTGGCCCAGCTTGCTCTCAGCCGCTCGCCATTCGCCACAAAGGAGCAACATAGCCGCTGATCGCCGACTCGGCCACTTCGACGCTCCCGCCGCCGGAATGCTGTTGGATAGGACCGTGACGGCTCTAACGGGCTGGGGCATCCTCGCCACCGGGCACATCGCATCGGTGTTCGCCCGTGATCTTGCCCTGCTGCCGAACGAGGCGCGACTCGTCGCCGTTGGCTCCCGCACGCTCGAGAGGGCGATGGCATTCGCTGCCGATCATGACATTCCCCGCGCCTACGACTCCTACGCGGAATTGGCTGGAGATCCTGATGTTGATGTGATCTACGTCGCCTCGAGCCATCATGATCATTTCGCGTCCGCGAAGTTGTGCCTCGAGGCTGGGAAGTCTGTCCTGGTTGAGAAACCCCTGACCACCAACCCGAACGACACGGCGGAACTGATCAACCTGGCAGAGGAACGCAGTCTGTTCTTGATGGAGGCGCTCTGGACAAGGACCAACCCGCTGCTTCGCAAAGCGGCGGCATTGGCAGCCTCAGGTGATCTTGGTGAGATCCGGCATGTTTCAGCCAATTTCGGCTTCGCGTTTCGCGGACCGCCGACACACCGGTTGCTTGATCCGGACCAGGCCGGCGGGGTGATCCTCGATGCCGGTGTATACCCGCTCCATATAGTCAATTTGTTTCTAGGTGAACCGACCGATCTGTTCGGTTACGGGAGCCACGCAGCGACTGGTGTGGACAGTCACGCCGCCGCGGTGCTGAACTACCCGGCCAGTGAGGATCGCCCGGCCGCTACCGCAACGGTGATCTGCTCACTGGAGGCGGATCTGCCCACTACCCTCGAGGTGTTCGGCAGCTTCGGCCGGATCATGATCAACGATTTCTTCATCCTTCCCAAGGAAATGCTGGTCTATCGCGGTCATCATCGCGATGTGGCACCCGAGGTTTTGGTGACCCAGTGGCCCGGTGCCGGTTACACCTTCCAGGCCCAAGAAGTGATGCGTTGCCTGCGGGCTGGGGAAGTGGAGTCACCGATGGTCCCGTGGCGCGATTCGCTGGCAGTGTCGCGTACGCTCGCCCTCTGGCAGGCAGCAGTGGGTGATCCGGTGGCCCAACAGGAGGAATCGTGATGGAGCGGCTTACGGGGGTGATTCAGCCGTACGCCTGGGGTTCACTGACCGCCATTCCGGAATTACTTGGCACAGAACCGACGGGTGAACCACAGGCCGAACTGTGGTTTGGCGCACATCCCCTCGCCCCTTCCATCGTGGACGGCGAACCTCTGGACAAGGTTGTCGCGCATGACCCGGTGGGCGTAGTGGGCCAGGCCGCCGTTGAGGCGTTCGGTCCACGACTCCCTTTTCTGCTCAAGATCATCGCGGCCGAACAACCGCTGTCCCTGCAGGCTCATCCGTCTCGCGAGCAGGCCGAGGCTGGCTACGCCCGGGAAGAAGCCGCCGGCGTTCCCAGAGACGCACCACACCGGACCTATCGCGACGGCTGGCCGAAGCCAGAACTGCTGTGCGCATTTGTCGAGACCGACGCGCTCTGCGGTTTCCGGGAACCGCATGAGAGCTATCAGATGTTCGAGAAACTCTCAGTTGCCAACGCGCTCAAGCTTGTTGCTCCTTTGGCCGATGCTGACCTGCCCGCCGCCGATCGATTGAGGGTGGTGTTCTCGCGGTTGCTGCGCCTTGAGCCCGATGAGCGGACGGTGATCTCTGAGATCGTGCAGGCTGCAGAAGCGGTGCAGGGGTCCGATGATCTGGCGGGTTTTGCGCGTACCGCCTGCGAGCTCAACGCGCATTATCCGGGTGACCCTGGCGTCTTGGCCGCGCTGCTGATGAACCGGATCACTTTGCAGCCGGGCGATGCGCTGTTCATGCCGTCTGGAAATCTGCACGCCTACTTGAGCGGTGGCGGGATAGAGATCATGGCCAACTCCGACAACGTGATGCGCGGCGGCCTGACCCCGAAATACGTCGACGTTGACGAGCTGCTTGCGATCTTGGATTTCACACCTGGACTTCGGGGCTTGATCACGCCCATCGAGGAGTCGCGAGGGGTATGGCGCTATCCGACGCCAGCACCGGAGTTTGCGCTCTGGCGCGTTGAGCCGCACGGCGAGCTGGTGGCAGTTCCAGCGGTCGGTAGCGGGCGGGTGTTGCTGGTGACCGATGGTGAGCTCACGGCCCAGTCCCCGACTGCAGAACTTCATCTTGTACGCGGCGAGGCGGCGCTGCTGAGCGCACGTGAAGAGGCCGTGCTCACCGGTCGCGGAACGGCCTTCGTCGGCGGTGCTGGGGTCTTCTAGCCTCATAGCGCGTGCGGTTCGACCCGTCGCAGCTGGCTTGAGAAGTCGTTCACATCCACTCGATCGTTACCACGTCGACGGGCTGGGAGACACCCTTCAGGATGACCGAACGCGGCGAGGAGAGTGGGAATCGCGTGACCGTACTCTGCACGGTGTTCACGCTGGCAAGGATCTGCCCGCCATCGGCAAGACTGCCGATTCGAGCGGCCTCGTGGACTCCTCGTCCGGCAAAGTCAATGGCGCGGGTGGAAGCTTCCGCCTCGTGCAACCCGATTCGGACTTGGGGGGCGAAACCCTGGCCCCGGCGATGTTCTGCCAGTGATCGCTGGACGGCGACCGCCGCCTCGATCGCTGCCGAGGCGTCCTCGAATGCAACGAAGAACCCGTCGCCGGTCTGTCGCACCTCCGTCCCGCCATAGCGGTTGAAGATCGTCCGCAAGGTCTGATCATGCCAGCGGATCAGTTCCTGCCAGGCATCGTCGCCGAGGGCCTCTACGAGTGGTGTTGAGCCGACGATGTCGGTGAACACAAAGGTCCGCTTCACCCGCTCGCCGGCCCGAGCGGCGATGCCCTGCTCCTCGCCGAGCAACTCGCCTACACGCTTCGCGTCCGGTAGGGCACCAAGACGTTCGAAAGCCGCCTTGGCTGATTCGAACTCCAGCCGGGCCGCGTCCTCGTCGCCGTCTGCCCGCAAGGCCTCGCCTAGCGCCGCGCGTGCTTTGGCAGTCTCATAGGGAGCGCCGATCTCGCGCCAAAGCTCGATCGCGTGGTAAAGACGCGTTAACGCCGTTGCCGCATCGCCCCGAGCAAGCAGATACCGGCCTCTGGCGTAGTCGGCTGCCGCGATGACCGCTGTCGTCCGAAAAGAACCGGCGATCTGCTCGAGCTGAGCGACGTGCTGCGCAACGGAGTCAACGTCTCCAGCGGCGAGTCCGATTTCGACGGCAGCGGGGAGCACTTTCGCTTGAATGAACGAACGCGATTCGACGCCGGCCAGTGCCCGCTTGATGGAGAGGTTGGCACCCGAGGCGTCACCCTGCGCCAGCCGAAGCAGAGACATGCCCGGCTCGGGCGTACGGCTGAGCTGATGTGCCTGCCGGAAAGCCTCCCGGGCACCCTCCAGGTCGCCGACTCCCAGCCGCACTTCGCCGACTGCGTATTGGGCCTCACCACTCAACGGCAGGTCGTATCTGCTGAGCTCCTCACAGGCCCGCTTCGCCTCTCGCTCGCCGTCGGCCCAGGAGCCCCGAAAATGCATGATCTCGGCGCGGTGCACCCGACAGACTCCGGGAAAGCCGGAGACCCCCTGCTGGTGGCACCACCGTTCCGCAGCATCAGTCCACTCGAGCGCCCGTCGCCAGTCGGCAAGACTGCGGCAAACGTTGATCGTGGCGCAATAGATCCTCCCTGTCGTCAACGGATCCAGCTCTCCGCTGACGGCCGCCACCGTGGATTCGTCAATCAGGGCCAGGCCGTCGTCGACCCGGCCCATGGCGACCAAGGCATAACCCTGCTGCTGTATGCCGAGGAATTGAATCGCTGGTTTGGCGAGTCGTTCGCCGATGTCTTGCGCCAGCTTTGCCTGACGGAGTGCTTCTTCGGCGTCGCCGGTGCGGATCGCACGATAAGCAAGCGCAGTTGCCTGCCAGCCATGCGCTGCGCATTCGTTTGAGGTTTGTTCTAGCAGTCTCTTCGCCCTGCCGAACCAGCCGTTCCCAATGGCGGCTTCCAGGCGGTCGAAATGACTAGCGGCAAGTTGCAGGGCCATTTCGGCTGCGCGGCATTTGTCGCCCTGTTCCAGATATCCGGCGTACGCCCGCTCCCGGGCCCCGATTGCCGCATCGGGGTCCCCAGCGAACCATGCTGACTCTGCCAACAGCGCGAGATCTTCGGGAGAGAGCGCTGCTTCGGAGTCGGCCTCGCGAAGCGAATCGAAGGCGTCGTGCCATGCGTGGCGACGATATGCGTCGCGACCACGCTGGACGCGATCCTCGATGAGCTGGCTCATCTAGCTCCCTGTCGGCCGGAGTGGCTCTACCCTACGACGCTCCACCGGACGCAAAGGTGAGTGCGGCTTCCTCCCCTGGTGGGCCGCGTCCTGGATGCGCTGACGAGCGGTAGTACGGGCTGTTGGGCCACGCGAGCATCGCAATTACTGCCGACACTTACCAACACCTGATCGGTACGATCGCATAGAAGGCCGTGAACGATGCCGCCGACCTCATTGCACATCGAGTGCAGATACATCAGGATGTGGAGGCTCGGTGCGGGCTTCGTGCTAGGCGGCTAAAGCACTTCCACGAGGGAAATATCGGTCATGCTGGCGTGGCGCAATCGGTAGCGCAGCTGTCTTGTAAACAGCAGGTTAGGGGTTCGAGTCCCCTCGCCAGCTCTCTGTGATGTCTCGGGACACCGTTGACGGCCGGTGACCCGGTCCGACGTCATCTCAGACACGCAGTCCTCCTGCGGCCACACTTTGCTGGCGGATGGTATTCGGCGGTGCGGGCGTTTGCCCGTCAGGAGAAGGAATTCCGAGACTAATCACGTCACCTGACATGCATCGAGAAGGAGAGAGAGAGAGAGAGCATCGACGCTTCTGCCTGTACACGCAGCAGGGTATCCGAATAATCTGAGATGAAGACCGGAAGAATGAGCAGGCCGACATGACGTGGGTCAAGCGGATCATCGTCTTCTTGGTCGTCGGCTTCGCACTCTTCTATTTGATTGCCTACCCTGAGGCTGCCGCGAGCGCCGTCCGTGCCCTATTCCATAGCCTTGCTGTGGTATTTCGCTCGATCCTCATCTTCTTTCAGGCTCTGGCTGGTTAGCGGTGGGTGCGCCGGAGTGCTCGACTAGAGGATCGTGAGGCTTGCTGAGCGCCCGGGCCTTACCCGATCAGCCGACGTAATCCGTCACTGAAGCAACCTCGGCGGGGGTCAGTTTGATCGCCGCGGCAGCGACGTTGTCGTCCAGATGTGACACCGATCCGGTGCCGGGAATCGGAAGGATTGCAGGCGACCGACCCAGCAGCCAGGCGAGCACAATCTGTCGTGGTGTCGCGCCGTAGCGCTGCGCTAA
>DATEWO010000197.1:0-4859 GCA_035257925.1 Propionibacteriaceae bacterium
CCCTGCAATCACTGGTCCGGTCCACGTCGCTGTACTACGCCAGGTAGCGCTCCCCCGGGCCCGGTGCTCAAGCTCCCAGCGGGCCAACATGCCGTGCAGCAGGGCGCAGCTGCGCAGGGTCCAGTTAGTCCAGATCCTCCGATCGCTTCGGCGATGGCGCACCTGCCTCCGCGTGCGGTCAGCCGGTGGAGATCGGTATTCGCCTCGTGATAGAGACCGCTTTCATCCAGTCTCACGCGGGCGTCGGGATCTTGCGCACGAGGTCGCGGCCCAACTGGTCGATCAGCCGCTGCAGGTCCGGATGCTCCTCCGGGTTCCAGCCGTCGAGCAGCTCGCGCAGTTTGTCGCACCGGGCGGCGACCACGCGCTCGTAGCTCTCCCTCCCCGAGCTCGTCAGCGTGATCTCCCCGTTGGTGTGCACGAGCGCCTTCCGGCGCAGCTGCTCGAGCGCTGGCGACACCTGCTGAGCGTCGACCGCCAGCTGCGCTTCGAGCTGCGCCTCGGTGACCGGCACGCGCTCGCCGAGGCATGCGAGCAGCCACAGCTCCGGCGGCGGCAGGTCGACCGCGGCGCGGGCCGCCGCGCGCTCGTAGATCTCCCACCGCTCCTCACGGCTGGCGAGCCGGGACAGCGCACGTTCGATCCGGCGGTACGGGTCGTCGTCGCTGGCGCCCTCGAAGCCCTCGCCGTAATCGGGCGCCTGCGTGGTCGTCCGCAGCGGCACCTCGCGCAGCAGCCACGTGAGCGCGAACGCGAGGAGCGCCAAGCCGGCCCCGGTGAGGAAGACCGGCTCGAGCGCGTCCGTGACCGCGGCCCGGTAGACCGCTCGCACCGCCGGCGCGAGCCGCTCGACCGCCGTCGGGTCGGTCTGCTCGGGCAGCTGGGCTCCCGCCGGCAGGCTGCCCGCGAGGTTGGCCGCGAGCTGGTTGTTGAAGATCGCGCCGAAGGCCGCCGTGCCAATCGCGCCGCCCATCTGGCGGAACATTGTCGTGCCGGAGGTGGCGACGCCGAGGTCCTTGTAGTCGACGGCGTTCTGGACCGCCAGCACGAGCACCTGCATCACAAGCCCCATCCCGAGCCCGAGCACCAGCATGTAGGCGCCGCTGACCACCGCCGACGTGTCCACCTCCAGGCGCGACAACAGCACGAACCCGACCGTCATGATCGCGGTGCCGGCGATCGGAAACGGCTTGTAGCGTCCGAACCGGCTGATCGCCTGGCCGCTCCCGATCGACGTGATCAGCATGCCGGCCATCATCGGCGTCATCAACAGGCCGGATGTCGTCGGGCCGTGGCCCCTGACGATCTGCAGATACAGCGGCAGGAACGTGACCGCACCGAACAGCCCCGCGCCGACGAGGAACCCGATCGCGCCGCTGACGCTGAACACGCGGTTGCGGAACAGCCTCATCGGCAAGATCGGCTCCGCCGCGCTCCGCTCCACGAGCACGAACGCCGCCAGCAGCACGACGCCCGCCGCCACCAGCGCGAGCATGAACGTCGAGCCCCATGGGTACTCGCTGCCGCCCAGCGTCGTGTACAGCACGATCGCTGACAGACCGCCGGCCAGCAGCGTGGCGCCTATGTAGTCGATTCGGTGCTTCACTCGGTCGACGGGGGCCGCGAACGCGCCCGCGATCACGGCGAGCGCGATCAGCCCGACCGGCAGGTTGACGTAGAAGATCCAGCGCCACGAGAAGTTCTCGACGATGAACCCGCCGAGCAGCGGCCCGACCACGGTCGAGACGCCGAAGACGGCGCCGATGAGCCCCTGGTAGCGGCCGCGATCGCGGGGCGGGATGATGTCCCCCACGGCGGCGATCGTGACGACCATCAGACCGCCGCCGCCGACACCCTGGACCGCCCGGAACGCGATCAGCTGCGTCATGTCCTGCGCCGCCCCGCACAGCACCGAGCCGGCCAAGAACAGCAAGATCGCCGCCTGCAGCACGATCTTGCGCCCGTACAGGTCGCCGAGCTTCCCGTACACCGGACCGACCACGGTGGAGGCGAGCAGGTAGGCCGTGACGACCCACGAGAGCTTCGAGGTGCCCCCGAGATCACCGACGATCGTGGGCAGCGCGGTCGCGACGATCGTCTGGTCGAGCGACGCCAGCAGCACCACCAACATCAGCGCGCCGAAGATCACGCGCACCGGCTGCTTGCGTGCGACCGAGGTCGGAACTGCGGCTTCGGCGCTCATCTCGGGTCCCGACCTCCCATGCTCGTGACCGTATTGCGTTCGCGCCCGCTCGTGCAGCGGACGGTAGTCAGGACCAGGGCATTAAAGCCCATTGCCTCGCCTTGCGCCGGAACCGGTTCACAACCCGCTTCGTCAACCACCGGCCGATCGGGCCGCCTGTGCCGGGCTGCCGACCGCCGCGGGTTCCAGCGGGGTATCGAGGCTCATGTGACGTCCTGCGTGTGCTCGCCGGCGAGGTCCGGGACCAGACCCGTCCAACAGCCCCTCCGTCGTCGCCTCCCTTGCTCCTGCGGCGACCTCTACTCGGCGATCGGTGCCGCTGCAGCAGCGGTGGTTCTCGACCCCGCGGCGGAGAAACGGTCACCTACATGGCTCCCCTGCTCTTCCGTCTCTTGGTCATCCGGCCGATGGGGTGATCACGGCGCGGCCCCGCAGCTGGCCGTCACGCATACGCTGGTAAGCCATGTGCGCCTGCTCCAACGGGAAGCGCTCAATCTCCGGCTCGATACGCCCGGCCTGGGCGAGCGCGATCACCTCCATGAGCTCGCTCCGGCTGCCCCAGTACGGAATGGCCACCGAGCACTCAAGCGGCAGCTGCCCGAAGGCCACCGGCAACGTGCCGCCGGCCAGGCCGACGATCGTCACGGCGCCCTTCGGTTTGGCGACCTGCGCGGCCAGCGCCAAGGTCGGGTCGGCCCCGACCAGGTCAAGGACCAGCTCCGCGCCGAGCCCCATGCGTGTCTGACCCCGGATCTGGCCGGCGGCCTCCTCCCCGGCCAGCACCCCGGCGTCGGCGCCGATCCGGCGCGCCTGGTCAAGCTTGGCCTCCACCGTGTCGACCGCGACCACTCGGGCGGGCGACAGTGCCTTCAGCAGCTGCACAGCCAGGTGCCCTCAGCCCACCAACGCCGATGACGACCGCGGTCGAGCCCGGCTCAAGCAACGGCAGCGACCGCTTGATCGCATGGTAGGGCGTCAGGCCGGCGTCGGTGAGCGGGGCAGCGGCCACCGGGTCCAGGTCACCCAGTGGGACAAGCAGCCGCGTGGAGGGCACCAGCATGTACTCGGCCATTCCACCGTCGCGGCCCAGTCCGCCGCCTGCGGCCCGGATCTCGGCTGCCCGTTCGCAGTAGTTCTCCTCGCCCAGCGCGCAGCGTCGACAGCGGCCGCAGCCCCATGGGCCATAGACCACCATGGGTTCCCCTTCCTCCATCCCGCTGACCCCTGGCCCCAGTGCTGCCACCCGTCCGGTGGTCTCGTGGCCCAAGGTGAAGGGCAGGTCATAGGGAAGCGCACCCGCCGGCCACTCCATCACGTGCAGGTCGGAGTGGCAGGCCCCGGCCCCCTCCACCTTCAGCAGCACCTCGCCAGGGCCGGGTTGGGGCTGAGGAATGTCGCGGAGCTCGGGCTCCTGCTGCCAAGCCACCATCCGTAGCGCGCGCACCGAATACTCCTTCCACGCCCTGGAGGTACCCACGCCATGATTGTAAACACGCAAGCTCGGGCTGTTGCCTGCGCATCGCCTTGACGCCCGTCGAGGTCCCGCGCAGCTCAGAGGGGTCGACGAGTGACCGCTGCTGATCGTGGGTGACCGTTGCGAACCGATGCTTAGGGCACGTCGGGGGCACGGCCGGCGAGGACAACGCAGCTCGGGCCCGGCGGTGACGGTTGCCAGCTCGACCAGAGGGTGAGGCCGGGTCCTTGTGACCCACCTGCCTGGGCTGAGCTTCCGGTGTCGTGCTGTGTGGCAATCCTGTCTAGGTGGCCAAGTGAACCGCCCCGGGATTCCTCTGGGGGGAGGTCCAAGACCCGCCTACCGGCGTTTGCACAGCTCAACCGCTATCTCGACCGCGACGTCTTCAGGGGCAGGTAGTGCTAGTGCAGCTGCACCTCAAGCAGGACGATCACTACGCCAAAGGCGCCGTTGACCAGCCCTGTGAGCAGAGCCGCCGGCCACGCTTGTCCGCGTCGGCGTCCCACGTCGATGCCCCAGCCGACCAGCTGGACGACGCCGTTCCACAGCGCCAGGCGTACCGCGAGGACCTCCTCCAGCACCCCCAATGCACCAAGCAGCAGGAACAAGATGGACAACGCCGGAGCGACCAGCATCGACAGCTCCTGGACCATGATGGAGGCCAGGAGCCGCAGGTTGGACCTGGCGTGGCGGAGCCCGTGGCCGAGGAAGTCGGCGTACACGTGGGCGAGCCAGAAGACCACCAGGGTGGCAAGGGTGGCCTCCAGGATGAGCTCTGCGGACTCGTGCCCGCCAGCGGTGGTCGCGATCACCGCGCTGGCGACGATCGTGCCATAGATCGCCGCCCGGGGGTTGGCGGCGAGGATCCTCGCCAGCCGGCGCGACCGGCGTATGTGTGGCTTGGTGGCGCCTTGCATGCGGCAACGGTACTGAGCCAGGCCCAGGGTGTCACGAGGCCGATCAGGACAGGGGTTGTGCAGCCTGGCGGCTCCATGCGGCCGACGTGAGGGGTGCGTTGGTACGCCGGGTGACCGGTCGGGTCGCCGCCGGGCCGGAGGGCGGCGGCAGGCCGCTCGCAGGGCCGGTCTCGAGGGCATGGAGAACCTCTCATGCCACAGCGGGCACCGCCTGGTCGCTGATCTCGCGAGGGACACGCGGCAGCGAGGCCGGCGCTCGTGGCAG
>DATEWO010000198.1:0-15206 GCA_035257925.1 Propionibacteriaceae bacterium
ATGTCGGCGGCGGCTGGCGCCGCAAGCCCGGTGGCGGGCCGATCTTGATCAACCTGAGCCACGAGGTGAACAGCCTACTTTCGCTGGTAGGCGAGATCGTCAGCGTCCAGGCCATGACATCGCAAGCCGTGCGCGGGTTCCCGGTTGAAGACACCGCTGCGATCGTGTTCCGGTTTGCCAATGGTGCTCTCGGCACGTTCCTGCTCTCCGACACCGCAGCCTCCGCGCGGAGCTGGGAGCAAACGTCGCAGGAGAACAAGTCCTATCCGACGTACGAAGATGAGGACTGCTACCACATTGCGGGTACCGCAGGGTCGCTTTCCATTCCCACCATGCGCCTCAAGATCTTCTCCGACAAGCGGTCGTGGTGGGAGCCCTTCGACACCGTTACCTTGGAGATCGAGCGCAGCGATCCACTCAGGAACCAAATTGAGCACTTTGCAGCCGTCATTCGCCGTGAAGTAGCTCCGCTTGTTAGCGGGAGAGATGGCCTCAAGACGTTACTGGTCACAGATGCCGTCACAGAAGCCGCGCGTACCGGGCAGATCATCAACATAGGCCCATGACGGCGCAGTCGGTGACCGGGCCGTCAGACGAGCGGGTGCAAACCCGCAGGTCACGCGGTATTGCACTCTGACAAGTTCGCTGTTTGTCGCGAGTGCAGCGCGAACACGCTAGAGCAGTCAGCGGCGGCCTTCGTTACGGCGCAGAAGCGGTATCAAAAGCCTGAGAACAATACCGAGCAATCCCATGGCAACAAGGACCCAACCGAACAACTGCATCTCTGAACCGTCGTTGGGATAGTCCACGATCAGCGCGAGAAACAGCCCAGCCACGATGAGTCCGATGCTCATGGCGAGCTGCATGTGATTCCCTTCTCGAAGCAAGCCGTCCGGTGAATCATCTGGCATTCCAGACTGGGGCCATTGAACCAGGTGACCATCAACCAGTCGCTGCTCGAGGAAAGTGGTTGACCGTATCTGAGCGGCGAGGAACTGCGCCGTTCGGCGTACGCTCCGGAGAACAGGACCCAAATCGCGACCAGTAAGCTCGTCGTGAGGTGCCTAGAAAGGAGGCCCTCGCCGTGGCGTCGTCCTGGATGATGAGGACGACGAGATCGAGCCCGAGCCGGACCGCGGTCTCCAACTCCTGCGAGTTCATCATGAAACCGCCGTCGCCGCAGACGGCCAGCACGCGCCGCCCGGGGTTGATGATCGCGGCCATCATCGCCGATGGGAGCCCCGCGCCCATCGTCGCCAGGGCGTTGTCGAGGAGCAGACTGTTGGAGACCGGCGTCCGGAAGTTCCGCGCAAACCAGATCTTGTACATGCCGTTGTCAAGGGCGACGATCCCGTCGTTGGGCATCACCTTGCGGACATCGGCGACGATGCGCTGCGGGGTGGGCGGGAACCGGTCATCGTCGGAGCCCGCTAGCGTGCGGGAGAGGATTCGGTCGCGTAGCTCCAGCAGCGATGAGGCGTTGGCGAGCTCGCCTTCGAGCCGGTCAGCGAGCAGCGCGAGACTTGGACCGACGTCGCCGATTAGCGAGGCGTGCGGGAAGTAGACCTCCTCGACAGTGGCCGGCGTGTAGCCCACGTGGATGACGGTCGGCCCGCCAGGGCCCATGATGAACGGCGGCTTCTCGACCGTGTCATGGCCGATCGCGAGGATGACGTCGGCCTTGTCGATCGCCTCATGAACGTAGTCGCGCTCCGACAACGCGGCGGTACCCATCCACATGCCGACCGGGGTGTTCGACGGGTCGCCCGCGACAACGCCCTTGCCCATCTGCGTCGTGAAAAAAGGCAGCCGCGTGCGGTGGAGGAACTCCGCCAGTGCGACGCCCAGCCGCGGCCGGCTCGCGGCCGCGCCCAGCATCACCAAGGGGTACTGCGCGTTCCGCAGCATCTCGGCCGCCCGGTCGAGGGCTGTCGGGTGGGCGACCGGCAGCTCGACGGCGTGCGGTGGCACGAGGGGCACGTCCACCGCCTCGCTGCCCGCCACGTCCTCCGGGAGCTCAAGGTGAACCGGACCCGGCCGCTCCTCGGCCGCGATGCGAAAGGCGTCGCGCACGATCGTGGGAATCGCCGCGGCGCTGACGATCTGCTCGGCCCACTTGGTCAGTGGCTTCATCGTCGCGACTATGTCGACGATCTGGAAGCGCGCCTGCTGAGCGCTCATGATCGCCTTCTGGCCGGTGATGAGCACCATCGGCATCGCGCCGAGGTGGGCGTAGGCCGCACCGGTAACGAGGTTCAGTGCACCGGGGCCGAGCGTGCTCAGGCAGACGCCCGGCTTGCCCGTGAGCCGTCCGTAGGTCGCGGCCATGAAGGCGGCCGGCTGTTCGTGACGCGTGAGCACCAGCTTGATGCTCGACCCTCGGAGCGACTCGACGAGGTCGAGGTTCTCCTCCCCCGGCACGCCGAATACACAGTCGACGCCCTCGTTCTCCAGGGCGGCGACGAAAAGGTCGGAACCCTTCGCCCGTCCTGACCGTGCCGGGCGTTGGCTGTCCGCGGTGGGACTGGTCGCAGGCTGCCTTGTGCTCATCGGTCGTCCTCTCTCGGTGAGCGTCGTGCGGGTAGCGTCCACCTTCCTCAGAGGCTGTCATAGCCCCTCGGGGTCCACCTTTTCCCCTTGTCAAGATCGAATTTCTCGTCGTGGCTGACACCACTGTTCCAGAGCGGCGCGGCTGGACCAGGTCGGAGCTGGACGCGTTGAGCTGGCATCTGCCCCCAGACGACCTGGTAGTGCCAGTTGAGACCGAACCGGAAATCTGGACCACCTCAAGGATGTGGTTGGTGGTCACTGGTGCGGTTCGGAAAGCAGAATGAACTCTATGTGCGTTGGACCCGCGGGAACGGGGAGAGTGGCACCGAGCAGCACGGCGGTTCACAGCCGGAAGAACAGTGAGGGTCCGCTGTGGCAACCAGTCCGGTAGCAGGGTCTGTGATCTTGAGGTTTTTGGCCGCTCCCACCGATGTCGCTGCCCTCGGCCAGAGCCGGGTGTCCGCAGGCCGGATTCTGGAGTGGGTTGACAAGGCCGCCTATGCCTGCGCGGTGAACTGGAGCTCGGGCTACTGCGTGACTGCATACGTCGGCAATGTCTCATTCGACCAACCCATCCACAGCGGCGAGATCGTCGAGGCCAGGGCACGGCTCGTGCTGACCGGGCGGTCGAGCATGCACATCCGGGTCGACGTCGCAGCCGCACCGGTCGCGACCGGGCTTTTTCGCACCTCGACGTCCTGCCTGGTCATCTTCGTAGCCGTTGATGATCAAGGCCGCTCGCGCCCGGTACCCACCTGGACGCCCACCAGCGATGAGCAACGAGAAGAGGCCCGCCGCGCCGCGGAGCGCATTGAGATCCGTAAGGCCATCGAGGCCGCCATGTCGCGTGAAACATACACCGATCAGAGCCAAGCGCCGCGTACCAGCTTCATGTTCCTTGCCCAGCCCACCGACGTGAACTGGGGTGGGAAGACGCACGGCGGGACGGTCATGCGGTGGATCGATGAGACAGCCTGGGCGTGCGCCGTGCGCTGGAGCGGAACCGAATGCACCGCAGTCTTTTCTGGAGGCGTCCGGTTCTACCGCCCGATCCCGATTGGCAACCTGGTTCGGCTGGACGCCCGACTGCTGCACACCGGATATAGCAGCATGCACATCGCCGTCCACGTGAGCTGCGCGACACCGGAGGGCGGGGACTTCAAGCTGACCACACACTGCCTGACGGTGTTCGTCTCGCTCGCGGATGGCCGGCCGGTTAAGACCTCGAGCTGGCATCCGGTCACTGAGGAGGATCGCCGGCTCGATGCACATGCCAAACACTTGATGGAGCTGCGCGCCGCTACGCCGCCCGGGGAAATCGGTTAAAGACCTCATCTGCCCTGAGCCCGCATGCGGGGGGCTCAGCGCGCATCAGGGCGGCAGGGGTCAGGGGCGGCCAGCCAGGTAATGGCTGTAGGCGTAGCTGGTCACAAACGAGGGGAAGTCCTCACCCAGACAGCCATGCTCGAGGATGTCTCGCGCCGCGGTAACCTGCCAGCGCTGATCGGGCTCGGTGTCCTCGAGTGTCTGCTCCACCTCTTCTGCCAGCATCGCCGCCACCAAGTCACGCGTGATCGGAATCCCTCCGGTCATCTGCGCGCGATGTCGGATCCACTGCCAGATCTGCATCCGCGAGATCTCGACGGTGGCGGCGTCTTCCATCAGGTGGTTGATGGCTACCGCGCCGCGACCGCCGAGCCAGGCCGACAAGTACGCCAGCGGGACGCGCAGGTTGGTGCGTACGCCCGCCAAGGTGACCGAATGCGGCATCTCGCCCAGCGCGATCAGTTGGTCGGCGTCGACATCCACGTCGTCGCGACGGCGCTCGATCTGGTTCGGCCGACCCCCCAGAACCGAGGAGAAAACTTCGGTGCAGGTAGGCACCAAGCCGGGATGGGCCACCCAGGAACCGTCGAAGCCATCGCCGGCCTCCCGTGCCTTGTCGGCTCGGGTCCTGTCGAGGGCGACCGAGGTCGCCTCCGGATCGGCGCCGCTCGGCACGAAGGCGGCCATGCCGCCGATAGCGTGGGCGCCGCGCTCATGGCAGGTCTTGACCAGCAGTTCGGTGTACGCCCGCATGAACGGCACCGTCATGGTGATGGTGGTCCGGTCCGGCATCACCCGGCTCGGGTCGTCGGCGAAGTTCTTGATGAAGGAGAAGATGTAATCCCAGCGACCGGCGTTGAGCCCAGCGGAGTATTCGCGAAGCTCATAGAGAATTTCGGTCATCTCGAACGCAGCCGGAAGCGTCTCGATCAGGCAGGTGGCCCGGATGGTGCCGTGCGGGATGCCGAGCACCTCCTCCGACCAGGCGAACACGTCGTGCCAGAGGCGCGCTTCGGCGTGCGACTCCATCTTGGGCAGATAGAAGTACGGACCCCATCCGTTGTCGATCAAGGTCTGCGCGTTGTGGAAGAAGAACAGGCCGAAGTCCACAAACGCTGCGGGAATGGGCTGACCGTCCATCACCAGGTGGTTCTCCGTCAGATGCCAACCGCGCGGTCGCACCATGATCGTTGCCGTCTCGCGGGCGAGTTCGTGGCGCCGGCCATCGGTGTCGGTGAAGTCGATCTGCCGGCGAATCGCGTCGTACAGGTTGAGCTGCCCGTCGATGATGTTGAACCACGTCGGCGACGTGGCGTCCTCAAAATCGGCCATCCATACCCGGGCTCCCGAGTTAAGGGCGCCAATGGTCATCTTTCGCGTTGGCGGTCCGGTGATCTCGCAGCGACGGTCCGCGAGCCCGGAGGCGACCGGCGCGACTCGCCATGCGGGATCCTCGCGGATCTCTACCGTTTCGGTCAGAAAGCGAAACGGTAGCCTCTGGTTTTCGCGGCTGCGCCGGACCGCCAACAGTTCGGCCCGCCGACCGGCGAACTGGCCGTGCAGCCCACACACGAAATCCAGCGCCTCGTCGGTGAGAATCTCTTCGAAGCGGTCGTGCATGGTGCCGACCACGCTCAGCCGGCTGGTCAGCGGGCTGTCCGGGGTATGCAAGGGCTGGTGCCGGTACTGCGGCAGCGTTTGTGAGGGCGGTTCAGCTGTGATGGTCATGATTATCTCCCGTGACGTCTGTGTTTGGAGGAGCCGCCGCGCAACGCCGACGCTGGCAGCTCCGTGGTGAGATCAGTGGAATTGGGCGGTTTCGGTCGAGCCGGCTAGCGCGGTCGTCTCGCTACGCGGGTTGAGCGCCGTGGCGACCTTGTCGAAGTAGCCGGTGCCGACCTCCGCCTGGTGCCGGGTGGCGGTGTAACCGCGCGGCTCGTCCGCGAACTCGGCCTGCTGCAGCGCCACATAGGACGTCATTCCGTCGCGGGCGTAACCGCTGGCCAGGCTGAACATCGCGTGGTTCAGCGCGTGGAAGCCGGCCAACGTGATGAACTGGAAGCGGTAGCCGAGCTCGCCGAGTCGATCTTGGAACTCGGCGATCTGCCGATCATCGAGACTGGCCTTCCAGTTGAACGACGGCGAGCAGTTGTACGCGAGCAGCTTGCCCGGAAAGTCTTTGTGCAGCTCAGTGGCGAATTCGCGTGCCAAGCCGAGGTCCGGGGTGCCCGTCTCGACCCAAATGAGGTCGGCGTAGGGCGCGTACGCCTTCGCCCGAGCCAGCACCGGACCCAGACCTGACCGGACCCGATAGAAGCCTTCGTTGGTCCGTTCTCCGGTGCAGAAGGGGACATCCACTGGATCGACGTCGGAGGTGATCAAGGTTGCGCCCAGCGCGTCGGTGCGCGCGATGATCAAGGTTTCGGTGCCCATGATGTCGGCTGCGAGCCGCGCCGCGTTGAGCGTCCGGACGTGTTGTCGGGTGGGAATGAGTACCTTGCCGCCAAGATGCCCGCACTTCTTCTCCGACGCGAGTTGATCTTCCCAGTGCACGCCGGCGGCACCGGCAACGATCATTTGCTTCATCAGCTCGAAGGCGTTCAGCGGACCTCCGAAGCCGGCCTCGGCATCGGCCACTATCGGGATGATCAGCTCTCCGGGCCGGTCGCGGTTCTCCCCATTCGCCCAGGCGATCTGGTCAGCCCTGATCATCGCGTTGTTGATCCGGCGCACCACGGCCGGCACCGAGTTCACTGGATACAAGCTCTGGTCGGGATAGGTGTGGCCGGAGAGGTTCGCGTCGGCGGCCACCTGCCATCCGGAAAGATAGATCGCTTGCAGCCCGGCCTTGACCTGCTGTACGGCCTGGTTTCCCGTCAGCGCCCCGAGCGCCCGGACGTAGGTCTGGTCGTGCAGCAGCTGCCACAGGCGCGCGGCGCCCTTCTTGGCCAGGGTCTGTTCCTCCACCACCGAGCCCCGCAGGTTGACCACGTCGGCTGAGGTGTAGCTTCGCTCAATGCCGGACCAGCGCGGGTTGGTAGCCCAGTCGCGCTGCAGCGTCTGCTCAGGAGTGAGGGTGGTCGCCTCCGTGGCGGGCAACATCGTGGTCATGGGAACTCCTGGGTGATCGTGGTCCTGGCCACCACTCTGGACTTAGTCATCAGTCCTGCCGCCGACCTGGTCTGATCAAGATCTGAGGTTCTTGACAAATCCGAGGACTTGCAGATTTCTGCCATAGCGGCTGAGATCGAGACATGACACCGGTGTCGCCTGCCCCATCGTCAAGTTTTGTGACTTTTGACAAAGCGGCCGCCTCCCGGCGACTGGTGGCGGAACCCGACGACGACACAGCCCACGTCAACCACCCGAGCGGACCCGATCCGCTGCTGATCGGCAAACGGGTCAGACACCGCCGAAAGAGCTGCGGTCTCACTCTGGATGCATTGGGTGAGCGGGTCGGGCTCTCGGCCTCAGCCGTGTCGCTGATCGAGACCGGCAAGCGGGAGGCCAAGGTCTCTACCCTTGCTGCCCTCGCCGAAGCGCTCGACTGCCGGCTGTCGGATCTGCTGACCGAGGCCGCACCAAGCCGGCGTGCTGCGCTTGAGCTCAAGCTCGAGCGAGCCCAACGGTCGGACTCGTTTGCTGAGCTGGGCATCCCCCTGGTGAAGGCTGGACCGCGACTCCCGCTGGATGCGTTGGAGTCGCTGGTGGCTCTGCACGAGCGGCTTGCCGCCAACAGCGCCGAGCGAGATGGCACGCCTGAGTATGCGCGGCGTGCCAACGCCGAGCTGCGGGCCAGAATGCGCGCATCGGACAACTACTTCCCGGCCATCGAGGAACTGGCCGATGACTTGCTGCTCGGCGTTGATCACGACGGCGGGCCGTTGACCCGGCATCGAGTGAATGCGATCGCCGACCGCCTCGGCTTCACCCTGCACTCGGTGCCCAACCTGCCGCAATCGACGCGGTCGGTGACCGACCTTGCTGGTCGACGGATCTTTCTGCCGACCAGTGATGGTGCGGCCCAGCGAACACTCGCCCTCGCCGCGCTAGGACACGTGGTGCTTCAGCACCGGCCGCCCGCCGACTATGCCGAGTTCCTGGCACAGCGAGTCGAGGTCAACTACTTCGCTGCAGCGGTGCTGATCCCACAGCGGTGGGCGGTGGCATACCTAGGAGAAGCCAAACAGAACAAGGATCTGGAGATCGAGGACCTGCGCGATCGCTATCTGACCTCGTATGAGATGGCAGCACATCGATTCACCAATCTGGCCACCATCCACCTCGACATCCCCGTGCACTTCATGAAGACCAGCAAGGCGGGCATCATCTACAAGGCCTACGCCAATGACGGGGTCACCTTTCCGGCGGACAGCGCCGGCGCGGTCGAGGGCCAGCGGGTCTGCCGGTTCTGGACGGCCCGCCGGGTCTTCGAGCAGCCTGATTGGACCAAGCCGTATCAGCAATACACCGATACGCCCGGCGGGACCTTCTGGTGCACTGCGGTTGCCGAGCAGGGGGAGCGTGAGGCGTTCTCAGTGTCGGTTGGGACACCGTACGAGGACGTCAAGTGGTTCCGGGGCCGCGGCACGCCGCATCGCTCTAAGTCCCGCTGCCCCGACCCGACGTGCTGCACGCTGCCGCCGCCTGAGCTCACCGCTCGCTGGCAGGAGGCGAGCTGGCCAAGTGCACGGGTGCACTCGGCGCTGCTCGCCAGCCTGCCTGCGGGCGCGTTCCCAGGGGTGGACCAGACCGAGGTGATGGAGTTCCTTGATCGGCAGTGAAGTCCAGCCCGGCAACTGCTCTCTTGGCTGGCGATGCCGATACAAGGCCATGTGTGTGATCCTGTGACGCAGACCCTTCCACTCGAGGAGCGTAGAGGTTGCGCGCCATCGTCAAGTCGATCCCCGCTGCCGGCTTCGACTACCGCGACGACGTACCGGACGCCGCGCTCGGATCTCGTGAGGTCAGGATCGAGGTCGCGGCGGCATCGATCTGCGGAACAGACCGCGAACTGGTCAACTACACCGCCGCAGCGCAGGCGTTCGGGCTGCGACTCCCCGTCACGCTTGGCCACGAAGTCGCCGGTACCGTCCTTGAGACCGGCTCCGCCGTAACGAGGATCCAAACCGGCGACCGGGTAGCGCTCGAATCTCACATTGCCTGTGGAGACTGCTACCACTGTCGCGTAGGACAGGGCCACAACTGCCTCCGCATGCAGTTGCTCGGACTACACGTCGACGGCGGCTTCGCCGAGCGGACCGTCGTCGCTGAGCAGGCCTGTTACCAACTGCCAGAAGGCGTGTCCCTCGAGGTCGGAGCCCTCTTTGAGCCCGCCGGTGTGGCGGTGCATTCGCTACTGCGCAGCGAGCACACTCTGGCAGGCGAGTCGGTGATCGTAGCGGGTGGCGGTCCAATCGGACTCGTCGTCGTGCAACTCGCCCAAGCGCTCGGTGCACGCCAAGTTGTCGTCATGGAGCCGAATCCGTTCCGCCGCGCTCTGGCCGAGCGATGGGGTGCGGTCACGTTCTTGCCCAGCGACGAGGTGGACTCGTGGTGCCGCGAGTCGGCATCTGATCGGGGAGGTTTCGATATCGGCTTCGAGTGCAGCGGTGCCCCAGGCGCTCTAGAGGTCGTGATGCGATCGCTGCGACGCGAGGCGACCGTGATGTGCGTCGGCATTCAACATGCGCCAGTCCAGCTCGACCTCACGCACTACGCGATCAAGCAGGGGTTGACGATCAAAGGGAGCTTTGGACGGTCGCTGTGGGCCACCTGGGACCGACTCGCAGCCCTGGTCTCCAGCAAGCGACTGGATCTCGAATCCTTGATTACTCATCGGCTGCCAGTGGCCGACTTCGGTAAGGCACTCGGCTTCCTGGAAGCGGATGCAGCCAAGGTCCTGCTGCTGCCACAACTGGCGGAGTCACCGTCCACCGATTCGGGTCACCGACTTCCGGCGTCACAGTGGGCCGGAGGTAGCATCGGCGCCAATGAGTGACGCGGTGATGCCGGTGGATCACGCCATCGCCGATCCCCTCGGCGCCGGTCGAGCGGCGTTCGCGCGGCACGCCTGGCAGGGAGCGTTCGAGCTGTTGACGCGCGCCGACGCTGCGGGAAGCCTCGAGGGATCTGATCTCGAATCGTTGGCAACGGCGGCCTTCTTCGCAGGACGCGCCGACCTGCGCCGGCCGGCTCTCGAGCGCGCTTTCGCGGCCTACCAGCGCGCAGGTGAGGCCGTCCGTGCCGCCTTCGTCGCTCTGCAGGTTGCCAGCACGTTCTCGATGCAGGGCAAGACCACGGTCGCCACGGCGTGGGCACGACGCGCGGAGCGTCTACTCGACGGCCATGACGAGTCGTACGCACACGGCTTTCTGGCACTGATGAAATCCGACCTGGCGAAGAAGTCCGGCGATATTCCCAGGGCACTTGAGCTCGTCGAGGAGGCAGTCGGGATTGGTGAGCGTACCGGTCACCAGGATCTCCACGCGTTCGCTCTGGCCGCCCAGGCGGCTCTCCGGATTGCGACGGGGGCGATCGGTGAGGGCATCGGCCTACTCGAGGAGGCCGCGATCGCCGCGGTCAACGGGGAGCTGTCGCCGCTGACAGCGGGAACCACGGCATGCATGATGATTTCGGCTTGTCGCGATCTCACGGACTACCGGCGCGCGAGTGAGTGGATCGAGATGACTGACCGCTGGTGCGAGACCGAGTCGGTGGGCGGCTTCCCCGGCGTATGCCGGCTCCACCGGGCTGAGATCGTTGCGCTCCAAGGCGGCTGGCAGCGGGCGACCGAGGAGCTCCGCCAGGCGACTGAGGAACTCCAGAAGTTCGATGCCATCCCTGTCATGGCCGACGGGCTTTACGCCATCGCCGACATCCAGCGCCTGCAGGGCGACCTCAAAGGGGCTGAAGAGGTGCTCCGCCAGGCGCACGCGCTCGGTCGGAGCCCGCAGCCGGCGTTGGCGCTGATTCGCCTCGAGTCCGGGAAAGTGAAGTCCGCGGCCGCCGCGATCGAGGCGGCGCTTGCGGAGTCGTCATGGGATGCGATGGCGCGTCTCCGGCTCCTCGGGGCGCAGGTGGAGATCTCGCTGAAGGCGGGCGACCTCGACCGAGCACGGGATGCTGTCGAGCAGCTGGCCGAACTCGTCGAGGAGGTTAGTCCGCCGGCCATGCGCGCCGGCCTCGCGTACGCGCGCGGGCGCGTCATGCTCGCCGAGGGTGACGAGGCGGAATCGGTACGGGAGCTGGGTATCGCACTCCGGCTCTGGCGTGAGGTCGGATCGATGTATGAGATTGCGCGCACTCGCGCGGCACTCTCCCGGGCGCTACGCGCCACCGGGGATGACGACGACGCCGACCTTGAGCTGCATGCGGCGCGGGAGGAGTTCGAGCGCCTGGGTGCCAAACCGGACCTCGCGGCGGCCGAGACCGAGTTGCGGGAGCTGGAAGAGCGTCGCGCCAGCAGGACGCAGGTGCGGATGGCGTTTCTGTTCACCGACATCGTGGGCTCAACGCGGCTCGCCGAGGCCCTGGGCGACCACGCATGGGAGCGCCTCCTCCGCTGGCATGACGAGATGCTCCGGGCCGAGGTCGCCCGTCAGGGCGGCCGTATCGTCCACTCAACCGGTGACGGGTTCTTCGCGGCGTTCGATACCGCACGGCAGGCGATCCGCAGCGCGATCGCGATACAGCGTGCGCTCGCGTCGCACGCGATGGCCAGTGGGTTCGCTCCGCCGGTCCGGATCGGGCTGCATGCGGCCGAAGCAACGCAGCGTGGCGATGACTTCAGCGGGGTCGGGGTGCACGTAGCGGCCCGGATTGCGGCACTTGCCGGTGGCGGCGAGATCCTCGCCTCGGCCGACGCCCTGGCCGCGGCTGGCGAGGTGGCGACCAGCAACCTCCGGAATGTCGAAATCCGCGGCGTGTCCGAGCCCATCAGCATCGCCTCAGTTGCCTGGGCGCAGCATCAGACGGGCTGACGCGAACAGCGCTTTGCGCTGATCATGTTCCTCCAAGGAGAGTGTGTGCTCCACTCCTAGTGGTTGGCACCAAACCTCCCACATCACCCCCCGCTCCGCGAGCAGATCCGCGATACCTTTGCGGGTCTTCAGACGACGCCAGCACCGGAACCAAGTGTGCCGCTGCCGGTAATCCAAGCTGCATCACGATGACTTACCTGGACCCACCAGCTGGGTCGCCCGCAACCCAGAACAAGGCCTCGCGCAGCCGGTCGCGCCAATTCTCCCAAGTGTGACCGTCCCGGGCCTCGACGTAGCGCACCCGCATTCCTGCGGATTCGAATATCGGCACGATCGATCGGTTCGGAATGATCAGCGGCTCATATAACCCGCAACTGACGAAAAGCCGGTCCGCAACACGGCGCGGCCGCTCCCGATACCGGTTGACGAACTGGACCACCGGATCAAATACGGGCCCACCGCCGTGGTCGGTTCCTGCATCCGCAAAAACAAACGACCCTGACATGAGTACGAGTGATCCGTAGGTGCCGGGCGAGGCGTACGCGGTCGACAGTGCTGCGATCGCCCCAAAGCTGGCGCCGAGGAGAGTGCGGCCGGTTCGATGACCTACCAGAGGGAACTCCGTCTGCAGGTGCGGCAGAAGTTCGTTGGTAAGGAAGCGGGCGTGCTCTGCGGAATTGGCGTATTCGACAAGCCGATCCTTCGGGTGCAGGAAGGCTGCGATCGTTGGGGCAATCTCGCGGCGATGGATGAGGTTGTCGAGTACCACCTTCGCTGCGGAGTACTGCAAGAAATCGCCGCCATCATGTACCACCAGTAACGGATACGATGCGGTCCGCCGGAACCCGGCCGGCAGATACAGGGTCACTGGACAATCGCGCTCCAGGGCATGGCTCTGCACGGAGAGTTCGGTTAGCTCACCCGCTGGAACCTCCGGGTCCGGAAATGTCCACTCCGGTGTTGTGTAGCCGAAGGTGAAGCACACCGAAATCGCCCCGAACGGGCTGTGCGAGAGCTTTGGATTCAACGGATCATTGAAGCGCTCGACGTGCTCTCCGCGTTTGACCTCGATCTGGTAGTTGATCCGCGATCTTTGGGGCACCTTCAGAACGACGTACCACAGCGTGGTCGCGTCGACTCTCCGCATCGGCAGTCGAGAAGGTAGGCCGAGAATTCGTTGGGCGAGGTATACCTCGTCAGCCTCACCCCGGAAGAGAAATGTGCAGTGGCGGCCTTCGACGATCGGGATTTCACGGCCTGCGAGGAAACCGTCGACCTTCGACTCGTCGACCAAGCCCTGTTGCTGGAGTTGGTTGATGGCGAGGCGACTGGTGCCGCTTCCAGCCGACCACTGATGGCTGCGCCATGAAGGCGACGGGGGCCCAGGGGCGTTACTCACTGCGCGTACACATGGATGGAGCGGCCGACGTCGTCCAGCATGCCGCGCAACACGTCGTAGTCGGGGTGACGCATACGGACATAGGCGTTGGCCATGTATCCCGCCTCCACTGGCTGCGTCGGGGTGCCAGGCGAAGGCAGATGTGCATCGATGACCCATTCGCCGGACCGTGTCTGCATCTCCTCAACACCGGAATAGCCGGTGATCTGGCCGTCATGATCCGGTCGTAGTGCCACAATGCCGGCGGCGTAGCGGCGGGAAGGACGAGCGGCGATGTGGTCGTGCACGATTGCGTTCGCCCATTCGCGATACAGGTCGAAGTCATTGCCGACCGAGTACAGGTCCCAAGCCCCGACTCCAGGCGGGCGGCAACCTATTTCGGAGAACCGCAGTCCTTTCGGGCCGAAGAACCACTCCATATGCGTAGCACTCGTCCCGATGCCGAGAGCCTCGTTGACCCGGGCGCCCAGCTCCCGGAGCTGTACGTAGTCCGACACCGAATCGACGCGATTGGTGGCGATGAACTGCGGCGAGATCCATCGAGCGCGCATCGCTTCCAGCACGTTCGGGTAATAATGCGAAACGAAGTCCAGCGATACATTCCCGTTGACGCACACGGTGTCGTAGAAGCCTTCGTGGCCTTCGACGAATTCCTCGACCGCGATAGATGCGACACCTTGGCCGCCGAACCGTCCCAACGCGTATTCGAGTTCGTGCTTGCTGTCCACGCGTGTCGTGTCCAGAGCACCCGCGCCGGTACGGGGTTTGAGGATGAGTGGATACCCAACCGCGTCGGCGAACTGGTACACCTCAGCAGCGGTGTGCACAGCCGCGGATGCGGCCGTCGGTACCCCGGCGGCGCGCAGCGCCTCCTTCATCGACGGCTTGTCCCGGCACAGCCAAGCGGTACGCACCGACGTGCCCGGGATCGTGCAGTTCTCCCGTACTTGGGCCACTGCGAGCGCGTGCGCCTCGATCGTCGTCTCCAGCCGGTCAACCCATACCTTGTCCTGAATCCAACGCACGGCGTCGGTCATGACTCCGACATCGACCACCGATGGCACCTGGTGATAGTGGGTCATCCAGCTTTTGAGTTGTTCGTCCAGCGCGTCGGTGTGGGACTCACCGATCCCGATGACTGTTGCGCCAACCTCCGCGAGCCCACGTACAAAATTGCGTTGCGTTGGGGGAAAAGACGGCTCTACGAACACGACGTTCACGTTCGGCATGCTACTGCGCTGTTATGTGCGCTGAGCCTGTCGAAGCGCCATTCAATGCCCTTCGACAGGCTCAGGGCACAGACCGTAGTGTCCTGCCTATGGTGGTCGCCGCCTTCGTCGCACCCTTCCTACTGCCGGCAACTGCGCGGTTCGTTGCCACGGCCGCACGAGTGCCCGGCGTCAGCCTGGCCGTCATCACAACGGAGCCAGCTGACCGGCTGTCGCCGGACTTGAGGGAGCACCTGGACGGGCATTGGCGGGTGGATGACGCCCTCGATCCGCAGCAGCTGGTTGCTGCGGTGCGCGGCCTCAGCCAGCAGATGGGGCCGATCGAGCGCCTCGTCGGCGCGCTGGAACAGTTGCAGGTGCCTATGGCGTACGCACGGGAACTGCTCGGCCTTGATGGCATGGATGTGCAGACCGCGCTCAACGTCCGCGACAAGTCCCGGATGAAAACAGTGCTTCGTGCTGCCGGGGTGCCCTGCGCCCGACACCAGCTGGTGACCAACCCGGCGGAAGCGCTGGGGTTTGCCGAAGATGTCGGGTTTCCGCTCGTGGCAAAGCCTCCGGCGGGTGCCGGGGCGCAGGCCACATATCGGCTCGATGACGTGACGGCGCTTCGAGGTTGGTTGGAGGCGATTCCTCCGCGGGCAGATGCACCGGGATTGCTCGAAGAGTTTCTCGTGGGAGAGGAGCACACTTTCGACAGCGTCACAGTCGGCGGCCAGA
>DATEWO010000199.1:0-5804 GCA_035257925.1 Propionibacteriaceae bacterium
GCCAGCTACGTCGCCGCCAGCCGGATGGTCCCCGCATTCCAGGCCAACGGCATCGTTCCAAGGGCGCTGTTCGACTCCGAGGATCGAAGGTTTCAGTATTGGCGGGACAACGATCTAGACCTGCTCACCACCGACCTCGATGAGCTGCTCAGCAGCGACATCGACGCTGTCTACATCTCCTCCCGCAATGACCAGCACGCCGCCCACGCCATCGCCGCGGCGGAGGCCGGAAAACACGTTCTCCTCGAGAAGCCCATGGCCCTGACCCTTGCCGACGCGCGTGCCGTCATCGTCGCCGCCGACCGGTCCGGTGTCCGACTCGCGGTCAACCACCACCTACCGGGAAGCCCGCTCCACACCACAGCCCGCCGACTGGTCGCCGATGGCCGGATTGGCACCTTGTACTCGGCGCGAATAAACCACGCCGTGCTCCTGCCAGAGCACTTACGGAAATGGAGGCTGGCCGACGTCCCTGGCGGAGGCGTCGTTTTGGACATCACCGTTCACGACGCATCCGTTCTGAACCCGCTCTTCGGAACGGAACCTGTCCGCGTCGCCGCCCTCGGGGTCTCGCAAGCTTCCTGGAATCCGGCCCAATCCCGAGATTCGGTGATGACCATCATCGAGTACGCCGTGGGCGACCAAGGCGTACCCGGCCTCGCCCAGACGCACGACGCGTTTGCTGTCCCCTACCCGGGCACCAGCATGGAAATCCACGGCGAAGCCGGCGCCATTGTCATCGGCGATGCGATGACGCAGGAAACGCCCGGCACCGTCGAGCTGCACACCGCTGCCGGGATTGAGTCAGTCGAGGTAGACACCAGCGACGACCTCTACCACATCATCGTCCGCAGATTCTCCTCCGCCATCCACGGCGAAGGGCGCCCGACCGCCACAGGAGCCGACGGCCTCCGCGCCCTGCGGGTTGCCCTCGGAGTCGAAGAATCCCTGAGGACCGGCCGAACCGTGAACCTCAGCGATCTCGAGTAATGCGTCGGCGTCAAGAAGGCAAGATCATGTCTCAGAAGCTGCGTCAGGACCGACCTCGACTGTGCCGGCACGGTCCGGCGGGCGGACGACGAGAATCACCACGCTCACCAGCAGAACCCACGCTGGAAACGCGAGTTGTGTCCACTGCTGGTTGGCGGCCGCCACTAGAAGAATCAGGGCGATCAGGTAGCCCAGGTATGAGACCCAGCGCGGCAGTCCGGAGGTCCGGAGCCCGACACTGCTCACCGAGATCGTGAACACCGCCGCCATCCGCATCGCGTAGACGGAGAAAAGTCCCTGACTGACATCCCGCCCGTACTCGAAGACGTCGGCGTTCAGATTCGCTTCAGCGAACATCGCCAGCAAACTGGCCGAGGTGGTTGCGCCGACAAACAGCATGGCCAGAAAGAGCAGTCCGCTGCCCATGAAAACCGTGGAGAAAAGCCGATCCTCGACCGCCCCGAGCTGCTCGCGCACAACACCGATGAACCACAGGAAGGCGATCCCGGCAAACGGCACCAGACTGAGACTCAGTCGGATCAGGCTGCGCCGTTGCGCATCGGTCTCAAGCGCCTGAAGACTACCTTCGGACAGCGCGATCCGCAGCATGATCATCGCCGCCAGGAGCAGCACCCCGAAGATGATTCCTGCGATCGCCGCCGAGCGCCGACTCCGGAAGCGAGTGATCAGAGGAGGAGGGATGTCAGTGGTCACATCGCTCAACCTCCTGGGATCGTCTTGCCCGAATGGCGGCCACGGGAATCCTCGCTACTGCCGCGACATGGCGATGCGGAGCCGCTCCTCGGGGTCGATGAAGTGATCATGATCATCCTTGCCAAGATCGAGCTGCACCCAGTTGATCTTGCCGGTGAATCGGCTGTCGCGTGTGCTGTAGTCGGAAGTGACCGTGGTACCGGACTCATAGCCGATGTCGGTCGTCTCGTCGGCCGAGAAGACCATTGGGTGGGTGGCTCCGACACGCCCGGCACCGACCTCTGTGCCGTCGTAATACAGGGTGACGTTGCCGCCCTTGGCCAGTCCACCTCCGTCGTACGCGAACTCCACACGTACCTGATGGGTGCCTTCCGGAAGCGGCGAGCTGGCCTCGGTTGTGAACTCCTGAATACCGAGCACGTTGTAAACGAATTTGGCCTTTCCGTTCTTGGTATAGACAGCCCAGCCACCGAAGCGGCCGCCCTGCGCGATGATCACACCGTCCGCACCGCCGTCGGGTACGACCAGCTCCGCGGTGACTGAGAATGACTTGTTCTTGATGCTCAGCACACTGTTCTCCGACAGGCGCCCCATGCCTGGGAAGAACAGCTGGGAGTCCCCACGGATCAAAGTCGGTCGCCCTGCCATCGTCGGCTCCAGACGCTCCGCCCCGCGGTCGTCCAGCGGCAACACGTTGTACTTAGTCGCCTCGATCAGCCAGAGCCGCTGCAGCTTGGCGAGCATCTCGGGCTGCTCGGCAACGAGATTGCGAGCCTGGCTGTAGTCGGTGCCGTCATAGAGTTCCCAGACGTCGTCGTCAAAAGCCGGCAGTTTTCCACCGACCATGACCCACGGTGTGCGGTGCTTGGTTACCGCACTCCAGCCTTTGTAGTAGACCCCGCGGTTGGCGAACATCTCGAAGTACTGCAGGTCATGCCGCTCCGGCGAGTCTGCCTGGTTGAAGCTGTACAACATGCTGGTGCCTTCCATGGGCGACTGCTGCACGCCGTTCACCATGCTGGGTTCGGGTAGCCCTGCCGCCTCCAAGATGGTCGGCGCCACGTCGATCACATGGGTGAACTGAGAGCGCAGGCCGCCGTGCTCCTCGATCCCGTTGGGCCAGTGCACGATCGTCCCGTTGCGCGTGCCACCCCAGTGCGAGGCGACTTGCTTGGTCCACTGGAATGGCGCATCCATCGCCCAGGCCCAGCCGACCGAGTAGTGGTTGTAGGAGGTCGGTGACCCAAACTCGTCCACCTTGCTCAACATGAACTCCGGCGTCTCCAGGGCCGCCATGCCGTTGAAGTTGGCCATCTCATTGAAAGCACCGTTCAGAGTGCCCTCGGCTGAGGCGCCGTTGTCGCCGATCATGTAGTAGATGATCGTGTTGTCGAGGACTCCGAGGCCATCGATGGCGTCGATCAACCGGCCGACGTGATAGTCGGTGTGCTCCAAGAACCCGGCGTACACCTCCATCTCGCGGGCCAGCACCGGCTTGAGCTCATCAGGCATGTCGTCCCACGCCGGGATCTCGTCGTGACGGGCGGTGAGCTCGGCGTCCGCGGGAATGACTCCAAGCTCCTTCTGCCGCCGGAAGGTACGCTCACGCTGCGCATCCCAGCCGTCATCGAATTCACCCCGGTAGCGGTCAGCCCACTCCTTCGGCACGTGGTGCGGGGCATGCGTCGCGCCCGGCGCAAAATACACGAAGAAGGGCTTGTCGGGCATCAGAGCCTTCTGCTGATGCACCCAGCTGATCGCTCGATCGGCCAGGTCCTCGGTCAGGTGATAACCCTCTTCCGGAGTGCCAGGCGGCTCCACCGCCGTCGTACCGTCATACAGCGCCGGATCCCACTGGTTGTTCTCACCGCCGATGAAGCCGTAGAACGTCTCGAACCCACCCCCACCCGATGGCCATGCGTCAAACGGGCCCAGCGGCGAGGCCTGCCATACCGGCACCTCATGGCACTTGCCGAACTGGGCGGTCGAGTACCCGTTGAGTTTCAGGGTCATCGCCAACGGTGCCTTGGTGTTGGGACGCAGCGAGCTGTTGCCGGGAGCCGACGTGGCGGTCTCGGTAATGCTGCCCATCCCCACCGAGTGATGGTTGCGGCCCGTCAGCAGGGCCTGGCGCGTCGGTGCGCAGAGTGCGGTGGTGTGGAAGCGGTTGTACCGCAGTCCTCCGGCGGCGAGCCGGTCAGCCGTCGGCGTACGACAGGGCCCGCCAAACGTGCTTGCGGCGCCGAAGCCAACGTCGTCGAGGAGGATGAGCAGTACGTTCGGTGCACTTTCTGGTGGCACCAATGGCTCGATCGGCGGGTATGAAGTGTCCGGATCCTTGGCGTCGTAGGTGGTCAGACCAAAGCCTGGCCGGTCGGGGATGGGCAACATTGTCCGGGCATGTCGGTCGGCGCTCATGGGTGCCTCCAGATTGGCTTGTCCATGGCTCAGCGGCTCAACACGGGAATGAGGAAAGCCCGATCGCCACAGTCTCCGTTGGCACCAAAGTGTCACGCACCATGGCGGCTACGCCTCACCCCAACCGGGTGAGATCTGGCTAACCGGCTGTGGGTGAGGGAGTCGGCACAGCGACCACGGGACATCGAGCATGACTGAGACAGTGGTGACTCGTCGAACCAAGGAGGATCTTGCCGAGGCCGACGTGCTCACCTGTGCCGACGACGAGTAGCCGAGCGTCCTCTGAGGCGCGCACAAGTACGTTCCCCGCCCGACCCACCTCGAACTCCAATACCCAGTCCGACGGCGGATCGATTTCAGAGAAGAGCGCGCTGATCATTGCTCGATAGTCGTGCCCGACCTCGCCATATTGCCCAACCCCGGCGGCTCGAAGCACTGGGCGCCCGTCCGCATGCACGCCAAGAGGCCAGTCCACGACACTCACCGCGCGCAGCCGGGCACCGGTCAGCCGTGCGTATTCGGCCGCCCATCGCAGGGCTGACTTGGCCGGTGGAGAATCGTCCAGGCCGACAACGATCTCAGAGTCGTTCATGGTCGATCAGATATCTATCAGCCTGCGCGGCGGGGCAGGCCGGAGGGTCGACTCGGAGCCGCGTGATCCTCCTCATTGGACTCGTGGTGTGTCGGCGCCGAGCCGTGGCGATCCATCAGCCAGGCCAACCCCAAGACGGCGACCGCCGCTGCCAGGTAGGTCGGGTGGAACCAGGAGTAGGCCTTGATGAACGCGAGCTCGACCCCGATCCAGACGACGAGCAGCAGCCCCGCAGCGAAGACCAGATCCGGGCCGTGGTGCGTGTTTTTGGCAACCGCCACCGCGGCGATGGTCATCGGCACTGCGACGATTGCCAACAACGCCAATCCGGCCAAGATCAGGCTGCCGAAGGGAAGTCGCGCATCGATCGTCTCTCCAAAGGAGATACCGCCGCCCAGCAACCCGACGACGCCGGCGTACGCCGAGAGGGCAATGAGGCCGGTCACTGCAACAGCGGTGCGGCGGATGATCTTGTTGGATGCTGTCATCCCCATAGGTCAAGCCTGGTCGGCCCGATTGCCCGGTTCCAGGGACTGAAGTCCTTCTCGGACTGGCATCAGTCACCAGGCCGAGCCGCAGAGGTCAGTCGTGGACGGAGCTGCCACCGCGAAGCCGATCAAGAAAGACCGTGCGCGCTTGACCCGTGACTTCAAGGGTCAAACGCGCACGATCTTTGTCATCTCCGCGGGCCAGCTCAGCCGGCAGCGGCCCGTAGCCGTTCAGCTCCGCCACACCCTCAGCCAGGCGGTCCAGCACGGCCCCGCCTATGACGGACACCTGCTAGCCGATGATTGCCTCCACAACTGTTGGCAAGATCACCAAATAGAGCAACAAGTTCAGCGCGATCAGCACTGGCAGTATCAGAAGGGCAATCAGTAGGCCAATGAGCCGTACCACCGCCCAGAAAGCCCAATGACGTCCCGCCCGCATAACGGCCGGCGGGTGCTCGACGGTCATGGCTGAGTGATGGAGACGCGAGTGATCTCCACCCTGCCGAGCAGCTGGTCACCATTCCGGCTGTGACGAACAGCCCGCGCCCAACCCGAAACCAGCGCAAGCCGGGCACGTCCCGCCTTCCACTCCTGATGCA
>DATEWO010000200.1:0-2202 GCA_035257925.1 Propionibacteriaceae bacterium
GGGAGTACCTCGCCACCTCCGGCATCCCGACCGACGAGCAGGTGGAACGCATCCTGGACGCGCTCGCCGACGGCTCGCAGTCGCTGAGCGGCATCGAGACGGCTACCGGGATCCGCCGCGGCCGGCTGGAGGCGCTGCTCAAGATCCTGGCGGTGGACGATGTGGTCGCGAAGACCCGCGACGGCTGGGAAGCGACCGGCCGGGCGTGGTACTTCGACGAGCCGAAGTGGTCCGATCTGCAGCGGGTACGGGCCGCCGAGGCAGACCTAATGCGCGGGTACGCGCACGGCGCCGGCTGCCTGATGCAGTTCCTCCAACGTGCCCTGGACGACCCCGATCCACGGCCCTGCGGTCGCTGCTCGGTGTGCGACGGCCGCCTGCCGGCGCCCGGCTCGCGACCCAGCACGGAGCTGGTCGAGGCGGCGAGGCGGTTCCTCCGTGGCAGGGACGTGGTGATCGAGCCCCGGAAGCTCTGGGTGAGCGGCCTGCCTGGCCGCAAGGGCAAGATCGTGGGTGCGGCGCAGGGTCGGGCGCTGGCGTACGCTGACGACCCGGCCTGGGGCGACGCGCTGAGCGCGCTGTGGCAGCGGGACGCCGCAGCGCCGCCGGAGGTGCTGGACGGGCTGGTGCAGGCGCTGATGCGCTGGTCGGCGAGCTGGGAGCGGCCAGTCGCGGTCGTGCCGATGCCATCCCGGCGGTTCCCACTGTTGGTCGGTTCGCTCGCCGAGCATGTGGCGCGGGTCGGCCGGCTGCCGCTGGTCGAAGCCGTGGTCGTGACAGGGCCGCCTCCGACGGCCGAGGCCGCGTCGGCCGTGCGGGCACGGGACCTACTGGCCCGGACGAGTCTGCGCGACGGTGTCGTGTTCGACGGTCCTGTGCTGCTGGTGGACGACACCGTACGGACCCGCTGGACCCTGACGGTCGCTTCGGCGTTGCTGGCAGAAGCCGGCGCCACCCAGGTACTGCCGCTGGCCATCCATCTGCTGCCGTGACCCCGCGTCCTCCGAGTTGTCAGTATCCATGGGGAGCAGAGCGAAGGGGCCGGGCCCTCGTGGGAACACTTCTGGCCTGTACGCGTTACCACAACATGGCGGATGAGCGTGACCGTGAGGCGATGGATGCCTACTCCGCTGCGGTGACAACGGTGGTTCAACGGGTCTTGCCGAGCGTGGCGAGTCTGAAAGTCCGATCGCGGCTGGGTGAAGGCGCTGGCAGCGCGAGTGTATTGACTACCGATGGCTTCATGTTGACCAGTGCCCACGTTGTCGAGGGATCCAGTGCAGTGATGGCTGCCTTCGCGAACGGCACGGAGACAACTGCCGATGTGGTCGGCAAAGATGCATTCTCTGATCTTGCTGTGCTACGCGCCCGCGGTGAGGTTCCCGGACCAGTAACGCTCGGCGACGCAAGCCGGCTGCAGGTCGGCCAACTGGTGGTCGCGGTTGGCAACCCGCTTGGTTTGGCGGGAAGCGTCACAGCGGGGATCGTTTCGGCACTGGGCCGATCGCTGCCGACCAGGCAGGGCCGCGTGGTCGACGAAGTGATCCAAACCGACGCCGCGCTCAATCCAGGCAACAGCGGTGGCGTGTTGGCGGACAGCCGGGGACGCATGGTCGGGGTCAGTACCGCGGTGGCTGGCATCGGCGTAGGCCTCGCAGTGCCGATCAACGAGACAACCGAGCGCATCATCAGCGCGTTGATGACCTCCGGTCGAGTACGCCGTGCCTGGCTCGGTATCGCGGGCAGTCAGGCTCCGTTGCCGCCGCCACTGGCAGCCAAACTCGGCCGGCGGGAGGGCCTTCGGGTGGCTCAGGTGATTACCGGGAGTCCGGCAGACAGTGCGGGACTGAGATCGGGTGACATCGTCGTCGCCGTCGCCGGCACATCACTTGGCTCAAGCACCGAGCTGCAACGCCGCATGGTGGAAGACGCGATCGGACGCCGGGTGGAGATCACCGTATGGCGCAACGGCGCTTTAGTCGACGTCATCGCCGTGCCGCGTGAACTCACCGAATCGACGAGCTGAGCTTAAGGAATTGCCTTCACTGCAAAGGAAAGGGTGCCTGGCCCCAAGCAGGTAGATCGCTGAGCTCCACCGATGCAACCCACTTGACCCACCAAAAGCCTCGCCGATGAGGTGCCACCAGGCGTACCGGCGCACCATACGCGGGTCGTAGCGGCAGCCCCTGATACGCGGTAGCC
>DATEWO010000201.1:0-2682 GCA_035257925.1 Propionibacteriaceae bacterium
CTGCCACGACGGTCTTGGCCCAGCCGGTTTGAACCCCAACGAAGGCGCAGAATCCACCTTGGCCTACCTGCAAGCGTTGCTGGCACTCGAGAGTGCCGGGCTGCAGAGCTGCATCACCCGACCTGAATGAAAACCACTGCGAGCGTCGGGAATCGCGCGCCGACGCACGGAGAAGGAGCGAGCGGAGACGCCCTTCCTCCGCGAGCGACGACGACGGCGGCGGATTCATCGCGCGATGCGCGAGCAGTGGGAAGGATTGCGCTTCTGGGGCCGATCGCCTGGCGTACTCCGCCTTGGCACTACGGACCGTGGGAACAGGTGACCGGCCTGCTGGCGGACGGGCTGGTACGACGAGGGGTGGATGTGACGCTCTTCGCGACACTGGATTCGGGCACAGCTGCGGTCCTCGACGGAGTGTCACCCCGCGGTTACGAGGAGGACGACAGCCTCGACGGCAGGGTTTGGGAAGGCCTGCATGTTGCCCACGCGTTGGCGCGTTCAGCGGAGTTCGACCTGGTACACAACCACTTGGACTGGCTGCCCTTGGCGTTTTCGAAGTTCTGTCGAGCGCGCCTTTTGACGACCATTCACGGCTTCTCAGATCGCAGGATCCTGCCGGCGTATCAAGCGGCGAACTCGGCGTATGTCTCTATTTCGGACGCTGATCGGACCCCCGAGCTGAACTACTGCGCGACCGTCCATCACGGCATCGACCTCAGCTGCTTCGCCTTTTCGGCGAACGGTGGTGATGATCTTGTGATCCTGGGGCGTATTCATCCCGACAAGGGGACAGCGGAGGCCATCAAGATCGCCAACCGAGCCGAGCGCCGGCTGAAGATCGCAGGCCCCGTTCAGGACCGGCCCTACTTTGAGGAGCACGTGGCGCCCCTGGTGGATGGCGACCGGATCTGCTATCTCGGCTCAGTCGGTCCAGAGCAACGTTCGGACCTGCTTGCGTCTGCGGCGGCCCTGCTGCATCCCATTGCCTTCGCCGAACCGTTCGGACTTTCCGTGGTCGAGGCAATGGCGGCAGGGACACCGGTGATCGCCTACCAGCGTGGCTCCATGCCAGAGATCATTGATAACGGCGTGACCGGTTTTCTGGTCTCAGATACCGACTCAGCCGTCGCAGCGGTCGACTCGGCGATCGCGCTGGATCGCGGCAATATCCGCCGCGTGGCGGAGCAGCGCTTCAGCGCGAACCGCATGGTCGACGATTACCTTGCTGTGTATGGCGCGCTCCTCCGGTGAGATCAGCGGCGAACTGTTTCAGCGCTATCGAGGCAACCCTCTGCTCAGCCCTGAGCGCTGGCCGTACGCGGCAAACGCGGTGATGAATGCCGGCGCTGCGGAAGTTGATGGCAACACCGTGCTCCTGTGCCGTGTTGAGGATCGACGGGGTATCAGCCACCTGACTGTCGCCAGATCGCGGAACGGCGTCTCGAACTGGGTGGTTGACGATGTTCCATTACTTGCGCCCGATCCCGACCTACGGCACGAGGCCTGGGGCTTGGAGGATCCGCGACTCACCTGGGTTGAAGATCTCGGCAGCTGGGTGATCGCGTTCACCTCGTTCGGACCCGGCGGACCCGGGCTCTCCCTGGCAACGACCCAGGACTTCCGGTCGGTTCAGCGCCTGGGCATGGTACGCGCTCCTGAGGACAAGAACGGCGGGCTGCTCTCGCGCCGAATCCGCGGCGAGTACGTCTTGCTTCACCGCCCGGTCACGGCGCTGACGCATAGGGCTGATATCTGGCTTTCACGTTCCAAAGACCTGCACAGCTGGGCACCACCGGAGCCGGTGCTCGCGGCCAGGCCAGGAGGCTGGTGGGATTCGGCCAGGATCGGTATCGGACCGCCGCCCATCGAAACTCCAGAAGGCTGGTTGTTGATCTATCACGGGGTGCGCCAGACCACCGCCGGTTCGCTTTACCGGGCCGGCCTGGCGCTGCTTGATCTTGAGGAGCCAACAAAGGTCCGGCGACGCTGTGCGGAATGGATCCTTGGTCCGAGTGAGAACTACGAACTCATGGGAGACGTACCCGGTGTGGTCTTTCCTTGCGGATTGATTCACCGGCCGGACTCCGATGAGCTGCGGCTCTATTACGGCGCGGCCGACAGTTGCGTAGCGCTGGCTACGGCGTCGCTCTCCGAAGTGCTCCGCTTTGTCATGGAACATGGGGAAGAGGATTCGACGAGTCTTCAGGCCTGAGATCTCTTGATCACGACTGGGCCGGCCCGTGGGTCACATAGGCACAGCCTCGTACACCTCAACGCTGCCGCCGGACTGCAGCACCGGGCAACCGTCAGCCTTCTTCGCAGCTTCACCAAGGGATTCAGCGTTGATGATCGAGTAACCGCTGAGCTTGGACGTCGCGCCGTCGCTAGCCCCGCCAGTCGCCACCGTCGAGCTGGCGCTGAATGGGTTACCCATGTCGACCACCGAGTCGCCGAGCGAGCCGAACCAGGAAGTCCAGACCTGCATTGCTTCTTCCTGCGCTTCAGGGGTCTCCGCGATCTGTCCGCCGCTGTACAGGTAAACGAACTTGGCCATTATGTCCTCCTCTGTGTCGTCAGCCCGCTGGTGCGGGCCGAGGTGAATGGCATTACTGGTACTACGCATGCGCGGGACCGAAATCGACAGCGATGCTGGACAATCAAGCCCGTGGCCGGCGGCGCGCT
>DATEWO010000202.1:0-2656 GCA_035257925.1 Propionibacteriaceae bacterium
CGCCAGCGGCTGCCATGGCATCGCTGACCAGCGCCACGCGGCCGGGAGCTAGCCGGCAGAGCATCCGAATCACCTCCGGTCGTACGTGGACGCCGTCATTGATGAGTTCCAGCCAAACACCGGTATCCGCAACGAACGCGAGCACAGGCCCCGGCGCACGATGATGTACGCCAGGCATCCCGTTGAAGGCGTGGGTCAGCAGGGTCGCCCCCGCATCGATCGCCTCCCGGACCTGCTCAAACGTCGCAGCCGTGTGGCCCACCGCGACAACGACACCGGCGTCCCGCAGGATTCGTGCCGACTTGGCAAAGTGAGCACGCTCAGGCGCCATCGTGACCTGGCGCAGCGTGCCGTCGGCCTCGTCCAGGAGCCGCTCAACCAGGTCCGGATCGGGATCGCGGAGAAAGACCGGATCGTGTGCTCCGCGATACTCGCGAGCGAGGAATGGGCCTTCGAGGTGGATCCCAAGAACCGTGGGGTCTCGCCGCGTCTCGGCCGCCGCGAGGTGAATGTGGGAGATCAGATCGTCGGTGGAAGCCGTGACGAGAGAGAGCAGCTGACGAGTAGTGCCGTGCAGGCGATGATGCCGCTTCGCCATCCGGATGGCCTCTGCGCCGTCGGCGTAGGAGGCACCGGCGCCGCCGTGATTGTGGAGGTCCAGCAATCCCGGGGTGAGGATGTGACCCGCGCCGTCGAGAACATCCGCGGCATCGCCGGCGAGTTCACGCCAGCCGCTGCCGGTCCCTGTGGCGAGGACGCGGCCATCTCTGAAGGCCACGAAGGCGGCGGGGCGGTCGAGCCCAGAGCTGATCAACCGGACGGAATGGATGACGGCGGTGGCGGCGCTACTCACCGGACTCAGCTCCGGTGCGTCCTGTGGCCCATGGCCCTGGACAATACGCTGATGCCTGGACAATACGTTCATGGTTGTGTCAGGAGCAGAGCTGGGGGGCGAGCCTGCTCGACCCTCGACGCACGTGTCAGCAGAGATCAATGACCAGCCGTCTGCGTGGGCCCGGGCAGCGGAGCTTGGACTTACCGAACGCGTCCGTCATGCCCTTCCCGAACGTGGCGAACGGGTGGCCATCATCGGCTGCGGCACCTCGTTTTTCATGGCCCAGAGCCTCGCCTACCTCCGCGAACGCTCGGAGCATGGCGAGACCGATGCTTTCCCTACGTCGGAATTCCCGGCCGGCCGCTCCTATGACACTCTTGTTGCCCTGACTCGCAGCGGCACCACCACCGAGGTGCTTCGTCTGCTGGAGAACCTGCGGAAAGCTGCCGGACCGCGCACGGTCGCGATCACCGCCGACCCGAACACTCCCGTTGTCGAGCTGACCGATCATCACGTGGTTTTGGATTTCGCCGACGAGAGATCCATTGTTCAGACACGGTTTGCCACAACTGCGCTGGCTTTGTGGCGGGCCTGGCTAGGTGAAGACCTCACCACCGTTATCAGGCAAGGGCGATCAGCTCTGACCGATCCATTGCCCCCACGGGCACTCGACTGTGATCAGTTCACCTTCCTGGGTACCGGGATGTCCGTTGGCATCGCGCATGAGGCCGCGCTGAAACTGCGCGAAGCCTCCCAGTCATGGACAGAGTCCTACCCGGCGATGGAATTTCGTCATGGTCCCATCAGCGTGGTCGGCCGAGCGTCGACGGTCTGGGTGTTCGGCTCGCCTCCATCGGGGCTGCTCGAGGACCTGGCAGTGACCGGTGCGCATGTTGAAAGCAGCGGTCTTGACCCAATGTCGGATCTGGTCAGGGCGCAGCGGCTGGCCGTGGCGCTCGCCGAGACCAAGGGCCTCAACCCAGACGAGCCCCGGCACCTGACACGGTCAGTACTGCTTTCTTGACCTGCCCGCAATGCGCTGGAGGAATGATCAGGATGTCAGCTCAGCGTGATCTTGTCATCGGAGTCGATCTCGGCGGGACCACTGTTAAGGCCGCCCTCATAGGTGCTGACGGACTCGAATACGGACACAGCGAGCGGCCAACGCCCCGACACCTCGGCCCTGACGCGGTGATCGAAACAACCACTCGCGCCATCGTCGAGTTGCGAGCACAGGTACCAGAAGAAGCGCGGCTGCGGGCGGTCGGCCTTGTGGTTCCTGGTGTCGTGGACGCGCAGCAAGGTATCGCCGTCTATGCCGCCAATCTCGGCTGGCGTGAGCTGCCCCTACGCCAGATCGTGGCGGAGGCAATTGGCCTGCCGGTTGTGCTGGATCACGATGTCCGGGCCGCCGGGCTGGCCGAGCTCGAGTTGGGTGCAGGCCGAGGCTTTCAAGAGGTCCTCTTCGTCGCATTAGGCACCGGTGTGGCGGCAGCCGTGATCACCAGAGGTGAGGCGTACGCCGGCGCCACCGGCCGGGCTGGTGAACTCGGCCATGTCCCGGTGTTTCCGGAAGGAGAATGGTGCGCCTGCGGGCAACGCGGATGCACTGAGACCTATGCCAGCGCGGCCGCCTTGTCGCGTCGATACTCCACTGCCAGTGGCATAAGCGAGGTTCCCGCGAAAGAGGTCATCAGCCGGGCAGCAGCCGGCGACCCCGTGGCCGACAGAGTCTTCACGGATGCTGTCACCGCCCTGGCCCGCGCCCTGGTGCACTACGTATTGCTCATGGATCCGCAAGTAATCCTGATTGGTGGTGGC
>DATEWO010000203.1:0-35679 GCA_035257925.1 Propionibacteriaceae bacterium
ACCCGTACAACAGTCCGAGTAGCGCGCCCTGGGTGAGCACCGGACGTGAGATCTGAATTCGTGGCCCCACGATGAGGCCCAGCGCCACGGCGGCGATAGCGAACCGAATGGCGAGGAGGTCGGCTACCGGAAGACGGGTGACCAGATCTTTGATCAGGAGGAACGTCGATCCCCAGGCGGCGGCCATAGCCAGTAGTGCCAGGAAGGCTACGCGCGTGTGGGACCTGGCAACCAGCACCGACCCAGCCTAAAGCACGCTCGCGCTAGCCCTGCTTTTGGAGTTCCGGCGGCTAACAGAGCTCAGACCACGTACAGGGTGATCGTCGAGCCTTTGGCTGCCGTGGCCTGTGCTCCCGGGTTGGTGTAGACCACGTAGCGGATTCCAGCCCGATTGACGCCGACCGGCTGCACCTGAACCTTGAAGCCGGCCTCCCGCATCATCTTCCGGGCCGCCGGAAGCGCCAGCCGCTGAACATCGGGCACCATGACCAGCAGTGGTCCCAGCGATCTGGTAAGGGTGATTGTTTCCCCCCTAGCCGCATGGCCGGAATGTGGATCCTGACGCAGCACGAGGTCCTTGCCGACCTTGTGGGAATAGCCGCTTCGCTCGACGACTTGGAAGCCTGCTCCCTTGAGCGCCGCTGCTGCCGCGTCGTACGGCGTGCCCTGATAGTCGGTGATCGAGACTGGCTTCGGCCCGGCACAGACGACGAGGTTGATCGTGGTGCCTTTCCTGAGGCGGGCCCCCTGCTTTTCCGACGCCCGGAGCACAGTACCGGCGGCAACTTGGTCGCTGTAGCCATCAGCGACCTTGCCCACACTCAGCTTGGCCTTCTCGATCGCGGCCTCAGCCGCAGCCTGGGACAGGCCGACGACCACGGGCATGGGAAAGCGCTCAGGGCCCTTGGACACCGCAGCTTCGATCTTGCCGCCGCGCAGGATCTTGGTCCCGGGTCCGGGCTCTGTGGAGATCACCATGCCGCGCGCCACTGTCTCGCTGTACGCCTCGGAGAAGTCGACAGAAAGACCCACCTTCGCCGCCACCCGCTCGGCCTCAGCTCTGCTGAGTGAATCGAGGACCGGAGCGGTCGTGAACCGGCCCTCCGTCAGGTACCAGCCCGCCAAGGCGGCAGAGGTCGAGATCAGCACCACGAGCAAGAAGGCCAGCCAACCCCTACGACGTTTCCGGGCCCGGCGCTCGCGCTCGCTCGCAGCCAGTCGCTCCGCTGTCGGCGCGTGTACGGATCTGGGAACCGCCGGCGGCGGAGCGTCGATCACCGTACGCGGCGTGATCATCGGGCGAGGCTGGGCCTGTGCAGCGGGTACGGGAGTCGGCACCATCTGGGTCACTTCGTAGTCGGCGCGGTCACGCCGCTTCGGAGACCCAGCTCCCTGCCTGGGTTCGGCCCGCAGCTCGCGGGTGAGCTGAGGGTCATCGGCGAGACCTTGCTGGAGGGCGATGCGAGCGCGCCGTACCTGAGCCAGCAGGACTTTGGCGTCGGGCTGCCGACGGTTCGCGTCACGGGCTGTCGCCCGGGTGACCAGTGCATCCACGTAAGGCGGAATCCGGCCTCCGGTCGGGCCAACCGATGGCGGAGGCACGTCGCGATGTACGTGGGCGTACGCAATCTGGATGGGAGTGTCCCCGGTATGTGGCTTGCGTCCGGTCAGCAGCTCAAAGAGCACGACGCCGGCGCTGTACACGTCCGATCGCGCGTCCGCCCGCCCGGCCATCACCAGCTCCGGAGGGAGATAGGAAACGGTTCCGATCAACAGTCCTTGGGTGGCGGTGGAGCTCTGTGAGGAGACAACCTTGGCGAGCCCGAAGTCGACCACCTTGATCCGGCCGCGATCGCTGATCAACACGTTCTCAGGCTTCACGTCCCGGTGGACCAGTCCGGCGTCGTGGGCAGCGGCAAGGGCGGCGAGCACCGGTTCCATGAGCTCCAGCGCCCTGGCGGGCGGCAGCGGCGCCTCCCGATTGAGCACATCGCGCAGCGTCTGCCCCTCCACATACTCCATCACGATGTACGGACGGCTGTCCGGGCCCTCGAGGTCTTGTCCCTGGTCGAAAACCGACACCACATTGGGATGGGACAGCTTGGCAGCCGCTCGGGCTTCACGGTCGAACTTGCGCGCGAACTCGGCTTCATCACCGAGTCCTATATGCATCACCTTGACTGCCACCGTACGAGTCAGGCGCATGTCGACGGCCCGATAGACGGTGGCCATCCCGCCGCGGGCCAGCCGCTGAGTGATCTGATAGCGACCGTCCAAAAGGCGACCCACCAAGGGGTCGCCAACGGTCGTCATTGTCACGTTTGCTCCGAACACGGTGGGGAAGGTGGCCGTGTTGGCCTCGGGGGCGAGTCTAGAAGTGACCTCGTACTGCCACGCTCGAGGCGCGCCGCGACTAGTCGATTCGTCCGGCATGGTCACCGGGACAGTTTAGTGTTGCCTCAGCCAGGCTCTTTGTGCTAACTGCAGCGGCGTTCGTGGTCGGCCTGTCCGCGGTCCCCCCGCTTATCCCCCGCCGACTCACACCTACTGTGGTGGGGAATTCGTCTGGAGGTATCACAAGGCATGGAACTCGGACTTACCACATTTGCCGAGATCACTGATCCAAACTCCTCACCAGGCGAGCGACTGCGGCAGGTCGTTGCAGAGGCCAGGCTCGCTGACGAGCTGGGCCTCGAGGTCTTTGGCATAGGTGAGCACCACCGGCCCGACATGGCAGCATCAGCTCCGGAGATCGTTCTTGCCGCCATTGCGGGAAGCACGAAAACGATCCAACTGTCCAGCGCCGTTATCGTGCTCAGCTCGGCCGATCCCGTCCGGGTCTTCCAGAACTTCGTCACGCTCGACCTCCTGTCGGGTGGACGCGCGGAGCTGATGGTGGGCCGGGGCTCGTTCACCGAGTCGTTCCCGTTGTTCGGCTACTCTCTGGCCGACTACGACGAGCTCTTTGCTGAGAAGCTCGATCTGCTGCTGAAGCTACGCGAAGATCAGCCGGTGACCTGGCACGGCAAGTTCCGGGCGCCGCTGGACAACGTGCAGGTCTATCCCCGTCAGGAAGGCCGGCCGCTGCCGATCTGGGTGGCCGTGGGTGGCACACCGAACTCAGTCATCCGAGCCGGCACCCTCGGCCTTCCGATGGCACTGGCGATCATCGGTGGCCGGCCGGCGGCCTTCACTCCGCTGGTCGAGCTCTACCGCAAGGCCCTCGAGTACGGGCATCATGACCCCAGTACGCCACTGGCGATTCACAGCCACGGCTACGTCTTCACCGACGAGCGCGCGGCACGAGCGGAGTTCTTGCCGGCTTATCGCCAGACGTTTGCCAAGATCGGCAAGGAGCGTGGCTGGTCCCCGATGTCGGATGCGGCTGTCGAGGATCTGATCGGCCCTGAAGGGGCGCTGTTCTTCGGTCGGCCCGAGACCGTGGCAGACAAGATCATCCGGTTGCATGAGCTGATGCGTGTCGATCGCTTCGAGCTGCACGTCTCCCATGTTGATCATGCGAAGACCATGCGCTCGATTGAGCTCTTCGGAACCGAGGTTGCTCCGCTGGTCCGCCAGGAGTTGGGCGCTCGTTCGCCAGTTTGAGACGACTGTCGGGCTGGGAGTGTGAATGGCAGGATGCACTCCGTGGTTGCCTTCCAGATTCGCGGCGTCTCAGAGATCACCCGCCGTACGCTGTCGGCCGAGGCAAAAGCTCGAGGGGAATCCCTGCAGGAATACCTCCTCGATGTGCTGGACCGTGAGGCGCAGGAGATCGACAAGCGTCGACTGCTTGCCGAGTGGCCGGCTGGCTCAGCGGCGGATGAACCGCAGTCCATCAAGTTTGTCGAATTGATCTCTTCGGAGCCACACAAGGCCACCAGCCCAGAGAACGCCAAGGCTATTCGCTGACAGAGCGCGGAACTTGCCCCGAGTCCTCTGCATGCGGGGCCACTATCGTTGCCGTGTGACTGCGCTGATGGGTCTCGAGGCCCGCCTCCGCCTTGCCCGCCTCTACCTGTGCACGGACGCACGACAAAAGCAAGGCGATCTCGAGAGCTTCCTGCACGCGGTTTTCGCCGGAGGTGTCGATATCGTCCAGATCCGCGAGAAGGACATGAAGCCGGAAGCAGAGTTGGCGGCTTTGGAAATTGCCCGACAAGCCGCCGGACCATACCAGGGCATCGTCTGTGTCAACGATTCCGCTGAGCTGGCCGGACGATTCCAGGCCGACATGTTGCATCTCGGCCAGGCCGACGGCTCCGCAGGGCGGGCCCGCACATACCTTCATCGCTGGGCGCTCATCGGCCGGTCCACCCATGCGCCGCGCCAGGTCGACAAGGCGATCAAGGACCCCAACGTGGACTATTTCTGCGTGGGACCTGTCTATGCCACTTCTACCAAGCCCGACTACGAGCCGGTTGGTCTGGAGCTGATTCGCTATGCCGCCCGGAAAGCGCGAGTCGGAAGGATCAAGTCGAAGCCGTGGTTCGCCATTGGTGGGATCTCACTGGACAACCTCGACGAGGTGATCGAGGCTGGGGCGCGGCGGGTTTGCGTCGTGCGGGCCATCACCCAGGCCTCCGATCCGCAGGACGCGGCTCAGCAGCTCAGTAGCAGGCTTCGTGTCGCTTGGAAGGCTGATCCGGCGATGGAGCGGTATACGTTCCAGGCATTGTCGGAACCGGCATCAAGGTCATGAGTCGCGAGAAGTTTCAATGAGGAACGGCTAAAACTCGCGCCGCACGGCAGCATCGGCCAGCGCCGTCAGGCCGACTCGACCCTCCTCGGTGATCTCGGTGTCGTGCAACGCCTTGAGGGCACGCTCGTAGTACTCATTGATCATCGACTCCACCGCTTCGCGCGCGCCCGACTCGACAATCACCTGCTGCAGCTCAGTGATCCCGGTTTCGTCTAGCGCAGGGTCGCCAAGCCGTTGCAGAAGCAGTTTCTGACCGGCGTCATCTGCGTGTGCGTACGCATGGGCGACCAGCACCGTACGCTTACCCTCGCGAAGATCATCTCCGGCCGGTTTCCCGGTGACCTTCGGATCCCCGAAGACGCCCAGCAGGTCATCGCGGAACTGGAAGGCCCGGCCCAACGGCGAGCCGTACGCGCCGAGGGCGAAGTACAGCTCGTCGTCACCACCGCCAAGAGCGGCGCCCATCTGGCATGGCCGCTGCACGGTGTACCGCGCGGCCTTGTATTCCACAACTCGGCTGGCGTCGTCCAGTGCCAGCTCGATGGTGGGCCGCAGCGATCCGATGGCCGGTGCCCGCTTCCGCAGCGGGTGCGCCTGCGCCACGATGTCGAGGTACTGGCCGCAGGTGACCTCGGTCCGCATAGCCTCGACGATCGGCAGGGCTCGCTCCAGAGTGGACTGGTCAACACCGGCGCCGTGCAGCATCTGTGCCGACCACATGACGAGCAGGTCGCCGAGCAGGATCGCACCGGCTCTGCCGAAGGCAGCCGAGTCACCAAGCCAGCCTGCGTTGGCGTGCAGGGCCTCGAACTGCCGATGGGCGGCAGGTCGCCCGCGTCGCAGGTCGGATGAATCCATTAGATCGTCGTGGATGAGGGCACTCACGTGAAGGACGTCGAGGCTGCCCGCTGCCGTGAGCAGCGACTTGAGGTCATCATCTGAGGGGATTCCGGCAGCAGCGATATAACCCCAGACGCAAAAAGCGGGGCGCATCCGCTTGCCTCCGCACAACATCTGACTGGCCATGAGATGCACCGGAACAAGCTCGGGCCCCATGGAATCGAGCACTGATGACTGCTCGTTCAGGAATGCACTGATCTCGGCCGACACCGCTTCTCGAAACGCCTGTGACAGTGGCGCCTGCGGATCCAGTACCGCGTCGGCGCCCTTCACAAGCGGGTTGTTGACCACATGCTGAGCCTACGGAGGCCGCAAGGGGTCCCGTCCTTAGGGTGTTCGCATGCCGGGCCGCGATCGTCTCTGGCGCCCGCGTACGCCCAGCATCGCTGACCTGCTGGTAGTAGGCGACCGACCACTGTTCTCCTTCGAATTTTTTCCACCGAAGGATGAAATCCAGCAGCGCCAGCTGTGGCAGGCGGTGCGGGAGTTGGAGTCGCTCGGCCCTGACTTCGTATCAGTCACCTACGGTGCCAGTGGGTCAACCCGGGAGCGCACGATCAAGGCCACCGAGGCGATCTCCCAGCACACTACGCTCCGGGCGATGGCGCATCTGACCTGCGCGAGCCAAAGTCGTGATCAACTGCGACGGGTGATCGGTGCCTATGCAGCGGCCGGTGTTCATCATGTGCTCGCGATCCGCGGCGACATGCCAGGGGGCCCCCGCGTTCCGTGGGAGGCTCATCCCGAAGGGTTGCAGAATGCGACCGAGCTGGTGGCGATGGTACGTGAGCTCGGCGATTTCTGTGTCGGCGTTGCTGCGTTTCCTGATGCGCATCCGGAGCGGAATGACTTTGATCTTGACGCCCGGGTGCTGGTTGCGAAGGCGCAGGCCGGAGCCAGCTTTGCGATCACTCAGCTGTTCTTTACTGCCGACGACTACTTCGCGCTGGTCGCCAGAGTCCGGTCACTCGACTGCCACATTCCGATCATTCCGGGCATCATGCCGATCACCAATGTGCGCCAGGTAACGCGCTTCGCCGAACTATCCGGTGCCGCGTTGCCCCGCTCGGTGACAGACCGGATCAACGAGGTAGCCGACGACGATGATCAAGTTCGGCGGGTAGGGATCATGATCGGGACCGAGTTGGCGGAGGAGCTGTTGAGCCGCGGTGCACCCGGACTGCATTTCTTTACCCAGAACCGGTCCCGCGCTACCCGAGAGATTTACGCCAATCTGCATCAAGTGCGGCGTCGAGCGTGACCAGCCGCTGGGTTGGCCGGGTGAGAGCGACATAAAGGGCTCGTACGCCGCCCGGTGATTCGGCCACAATGTCATCAGGAGTGACAACCAGCACCCCGTCGTATTCAAGGCCTTTCGCCTCCACCGGTGTCACGACTGCAACCCGGTCGGCGCCTGCCATCCGGACCTGCCCCAGCTTGCCCGCCAGCGCGTCCTTGGTTGACGGCGGGCAGATGACGCCGACGGTACCCCCCACTTCGGCGAGCAGTGTCCGCACGATGTTGATCACGGCTGTTTCGATCGTGGGATGCTCTGGAGCAGCGTCTGCCGGCACCAAGAGCCGCGGCTGATGACCGGTTGAGCGCACCGCGGTGGGAAGGTCGGCGTCGGGGAAGTCTGCGACGACGATCTTCGCGGCCAAGTCGAAGACTTCCAATGGGCTGCGATAGTTGGTGCTCAGTCGGTAGTGCCGCACTGGCGCAGTTCCGATGATCTCCTCGATCGCTCGGTTCGCCTCTTCGGTGTCGCTCCAGGAGCTCTGGGCGGGATCACCCACGATGGTCCAACTGGCGCTCGCGCCACGTCGGCGGAGCATGCGCCACTGCATCGGGCTCACGTCCTGCGCCTCGTCCACGAGGAGGTGGGCGTACGTCTCGTGTGGCAGCTCGAATGGGTCAACTTCTCGTGCCGGGGCCAGCAGATCGGCTGTAGTGAAGACCTCCTCCATCCCCGAGTCAAGATCGGAGAGCCCGGGCGGTTCCTGCTCGTCCAGCGCGGGGAGCGGGCCGAGCAGGTGGACCAGTTCATCAAGCAGGGCGCCGTCCGCGGCCGTCCAGTCCGCCGCATCCTGATAGCTCGCACTGAGCCGCTCGCATTCCCGGTCAGACAGTATCGGCGTAGCAACTCGCTTGGTCAGTTCGATGTCGGCTAGCCGGGTGAGCGCAGCCGGTGCGTTGACTGCCGGCCACCATGCGTTGCAGAACATCTTGAACGTGGCGAGCTCGGAGACGCGGTCCTCGAACTCCTCACGCCCATGATCATGATCGACACTGTCCTCGGAGGCGGGATGCCGGACCAGCCAGAGTGCGGCAAGCAACTCCTTTTCCGCTGCCTCCCGTCCGCTGTTGAGCTTGTGGTGCGCGAGCACGTGAGAACGGATGCGGGCCAACGTGGCGGCTGGCAGCGCCAACACCGTGCCGTCCACCATGATCCGTAGCTCGAGCGGCACTTCCTGCATTGGCTCCTGGATCAAGCGGCGCAGCACCTTGACCATGCGCAGGCTGCCCTTGATTGCCGCGACCTGTGGCGGATCGACGCGATCACCGGTGATCCGCACCACGTCGGAGGCCACAGCACCGATGGAGCGCAGGGTGACTGAATCCTCACCCAGCGAGGGCAGCACTCGTGCGATGTAGTTCATGAAGACCCTGCTCGGTCCAACCACCAGGACCCCACCCGACTCGAAGCGGCGCCGGTTGGAGTAGAGCAGGTAGGCGGCGCGATGCAACGCCACCACCGTCTTTCCGGTTCCCGGTCCGCCGCTGATCATGGTGAAACCCTGGTACGGGGCACGGATCGCCTCGTCCTGCTCCGCCTGAATGGTGGCGACGATGTCCCGCATCGTGTGATCACGGGCGCGCGTGAGTGCCGCCAGTAGCGCCCCTTCGCCGATCACCACCAGCTCCCGGTCCGCGTTCTCACCGTCGAGGAGGTCGTCTTCGATGCCTACCACGCGGTCGCCACGACAGTGCAGCACCCGGCGGCGGATCACCTGCATCGGATCGCTCGGGGTGGCTCGGTAGAACGGCTCGGCTGCGGGGGCACGCCAGTCGATCACCAGTGGTTCATAATCGGCGTCGCGCACGCCGATACGGCCGACGTAGCGGACTTCTCCGTCAGTGCGGTCCAGCCGGCCGAAGACCAGGCCTTCCTGCTCGGCATCCAGCACAGCCAGCCGCCGAGCGGCCTGGAAAGCAAAGACGTCGCGTTCGTAGAGGCCGGTGCCGTCCTCCTCGCGAACGTAGGAGTTTCGATCTGACTGATAGAGGGAGAGGCCCTCGCGCGCCACCTGCTGGGCGGAGCGGGTGGCTTCGGCGAGCCGTGCGTAGACGAGATCCACGTGCGCCTGTTCGGCGGCCAGCTCGCGCTCGAGCATCGTGTTAGCAGCTGGAGATGCGTCGGGCACGCTGTCGGAACTCGTTTCGCTCTGCGCGTGTGTCAAGAAGGATGATCCTTACCCGGAAGAACAAACATCTGAGTATACGGAAGTTGTCTGGGTCCCCAAAGTTGCCGCGATCAGGCCGTGGCCCTGAGGTAGTCGTGGCAGCCATAGGCGGCGAGCGCCGCGGAGAGCACGACCTGAGATCCCCCGGAGCCTGCCGGGGATGAGGGGCTTGCGGTGTAGAGGCCCGGGATCTCTGTCGTCACCGAGGGGCGGCGCAGCCAGCTGTCGAAGCCGCTCCAGGCAACTCCGTAGGAGGGTCTGGGGAGCGTTGTGTTGAAATCGTGAGTCGTTCGCAGCCCGCTGTCCCTCACCTGGCGCAGGTAGTTGACGGTCGGTACGCCGGCCTCGCTCAGGGTGATTGTCTCGCTGAGCAGCGCAGTAGGTGCCGGTACCTCCTGGTGGGTGATCGTTGGAGCTGCGGCAGGGCTCAGGCCACGCAACCGGCGTCTGGTCCGCCGAGCCACGGTGGTCATGAGCAAGTCGTGGAAGGTTTGCCACGGGTCGCAGGTAGCGATGACTGCAGCGGCGGGGCGGTCGCCATCGCTGGTCTCAACTGCGGTGACCTGGCCGTTGCGAAGGTGAATGCGCGTGACCGGGCAGCCGAGGTGGACGCGGACTTTTCGCAGCTCGAGGCGTCCCGCAAGGGCTTCGACCAGGACTGAGGACCTGCCCCCATCAAGCCTGGAGCTGGAGTCGAGCGGCTGCACCTGCCAGCGGCCGAACGTGCGCTGCATCGACAACTCCACAGCCGCGAAGGCCGGCGTCTGCTCGGGCAAGGAGCCCGACCGGTAGCCGATGCTGCGAATCACAGCGCCGAGATGATCATGGTCGATCGAGCTTGCGAGGTCCGCCAGCGTCATGCGGTGGCCAAACAGGCTGCGTTTGACGGTCCTGGTCAGCTGCCCACTGCTGCGTAGCTCGGCCTCCAGGCCGAGCCCGCGCAGGGTTTGCCATACCCCGTCAAGCCGGTCGAGCAAACCTCCCCAACGCTCGGCGACCGAGCCGCCGTACGCCGCCGCCAGGGCGTCGTACTGGCCGCCGCGGTCGGTCGGCAAGGTGAGCTCAGAACCGTCAGCGAAGATCATTGTTGCCGGCTGGGCCGGTTCCAAGAGGTAGCCCATCCTGGCCAACTCCGCCTCCAGCGGACGGCCGCTCTTGCGGAACAGGTCACGCCATGGCGCGGGAAAGCCGAGGATCGATGGCGCATCGTCCGCCGTGGCACCGCTCGCGAGCCGATACGGCGCCCAGGTGCCGCCGAGTGTCTCGGAGCGCTCGTAGAGCTCGACCTGGTGTCCGGCCTTGGCCAGCCGTGCCGCGGCAGCCAGGCCGGCAAGGCCGCCACCTATCACCACCACGGGATCGGGCATCAGCTATGCACAGGTGACAGCAGGTCCATGTGAGGAGCGTAAGTGGATCACCGCGCTCCCAGTCCTAGGCTGAGCCCATGCCGGATCTGGAACCTGTCGATGAGTCCTGGACTACTGCACTTTGTGTCGTGGCGCATCCCGATGATCTTGAGTTCGGCGCCGCGGCGGCCGTAGCCCGCTGGACCGAGCAAGGCAAGACAGTTGTGTATGTGATGGTGACCAGCGGCGAGGCTGGCATTGACGGAATGGAACCGGCCGAGGCCCGGAGAGTGCGGGAAGCCGAGCAGCTCGAGTCGGCGCGGATCGTCGGTGTCGAGACGGTGGAGTTCCTCGGCCTGGCCGATGGAGTGCTCGAGTACGGCGTTCCGCTCCGTCGAGCGATCTGTGCCAGCGTACGAAGGCATCGACCGGAGATCGTGATCACCAACAACTTTCGTGATACCTGGGGTGGTCAGGCCCTCAACCAGGCCGATCACATCGCCACTGGGCGGGCGACCTTGGACGCCGTACGAGATGCTGGGAACCGCTGGGTGTTTCGCGAGCAGATCGACGATGGGCTGCAGCGCTGGGGGGGCGTGAGAGAGGTGTGGGCCGGCTTTTCCCCGGACGGACGGCACGGGGTGGACACCACCAAGACCTTCCAACGCGGGGTCGCGTCGCTGGCCGCACACAAGGCCTACATCGACGGGCTGGGATGGGAGTCTTTCGATCCGGAGGAATTCTTGGAGAGCGCAGCACGTCAGGCCGGAACCCGCCTGGGAGTGCCCATGGCGACCACGTTCGAGGTCTTCACCATAGGTTGGGGTAGCTAGGTCACGATCTCGTCCGAGTCCGACTCAGCTCTGCTGAGAAGCACAGCTGAGGACAGCAGCCGGTCAGCGCGACGCGAACCGGTAGCCCAACTGGATGAGCCGGTCGAAGCCTCGGTCAGGCAGGATCCGCTCGGCCAGCAGGAAGCCCCGGGCTCCGCCTCCGGCGGCATATCGGGTTCGGGGTTTCGGACTCTGCACCGCTCGAGCAATGACCTCGGCGACCACCTCAGGTCCGGCTGCGATCGGCAACCGCTCAGCTGAGCGAAGGCCTGCTCCGACCAGCCTGGCCTGCCGGGCGTACGGCGTGTTAGCAGAGGCCGCCTCCAGTTGGTCGGCGGCAATGCCGGACCACTCGCTGCGGATGGTGCCCGGCTCGATGATCACGACCTTGATGCCGAACTCCGCCACTTCCACCCGCAGGCTGTCACTCAGCCCCTCGACGGCGAACTTGCTGGCGTGGTACCAGCTACCGAGTGGCTCCCAGATCTTGCCACCCATCGAGGAGATGTTCACGATGTAGCCGTCGCGTTGAGCTCGCATCTGGGGCAGCACCAGTTGTATGAGCCGCGCCAAGCCGAAGAGGTTCACCTCGAACTGACGCCGGGCTTCCTCCATGGGCACGTCCTCCAAGGCGCCGTACAACCCGAAGCCGGCGTTGTTGACCAGCACATCAATGCGTCCGGTGTCGGCAATGATCATCTCAGTCAGAGCCACCATTGACCCGTCGTCGGTGACATCGACCGGTCGAGTGCGGATACCGCGATCGGCCAGATCCGACATGCGATCGACTCGCCTGGCACCGGCATAGACGGTGTAGCCGAGCTCCGCAAGGTGTAGCGCGGTCGCCCCGCCGATGCCAGACGACGCTCCAGTGATCAGCGCAGTCTTCTGAGAGGTGTCGGTCGTGGTCATGCGCTGGATCATAGGGCTGTCTTTTGTGTCCTGCTCGCTGAGGCTGGCGCTCGGCAGCCGCTGCCTTCGTCACTCGCTCGCTCGTCCAGGACAGCGGTGCACCAGCCTGGCTCCGTGCGATGGTGCGCGATTCCCGACACCTTCAGGACGTATCGAGCCTCGGCCAACAAGCCGGCGCTTCTGGCAGCGCTTCGACGAGTCGTCGCTGGGTTTGTACGTGCCGCGTCGTACATTCGCTTGACGAACTGTCGGTCCCGAGGTGTAGTTTAGTCTTTGTTCGAACAGGCGTTCTAAAAGTTGGCCTTGGGTGATCAGCCACTGCGGACGCCTGGCAGACACAGTGCGTGTTCGCGGCACGTGCCGGCTCGCCTTGGTGCAGATGGATCTCGACCCCCGTCTGCATCGAGGCCGCCAACAGCAAATCAAACCGTGGGTCGTGGGTCGCCGTGCTGAGGAGGAGGGAGCGGGCACGCTTATCGTCTGCGAGCCAGGACGAAGTAGGCGGATTCAACAACGCGATCCACAGCGAGCGGTAGCGAGCAATCAAACCCGTGGATCGTGGGCCGCCGTGCTGAGGAGGAGGGAGCAGGCACGCTTTATCGTCTGCGAGCGAGGACGAAGTAGGCGGATTCAACAACACGATCCACAGCGAGCGGTAGCGAGCAATCAAACAGGGCCGAGCTTTCCCGACCGAATCGACCAGAGGACCCGATGTCCAACGACGACCTACGACGCGCGCGCAGTTCTCTTGCCGAAGCGGAGCTGGCCCGACGTCCAAGCGACCGGTACCTGGCAGCCCACCTCGCCGCACTGCGTGTGGTGGCGATCGTGCTGACGCATCGGGCACCGCCCGGCACGGTCCGGCTCGAGGGTCGCCCCCGCAATGCGTGGCGGATGCTGGCCGATGTCGCACCCGAACTTGCCGAGTGGGCGGCGTTCTTCGCAGCCACCGAGAGCAAGCGTGACGCCATTCGCGGCGGCGCGACCTCGATAGTCAGCGCGCGCGAGGCGGACGACCTGGTGAGGGATGCCAAGGCCTTCTTGCGCCTGGTCGAACGGGCCATCGGATTCAGCGCAGTGCGTGAACGTCCCATCGACGTGGCATCGAGCTAATTCAGTAGCAAGCCGCTAGAGTAGTATCGAACACATGTTCGATAGGAGAAGCAATGTCGCCTCGCATTGTGATGCACGTCGACATGGATGCCTTCTATGCCTCGGTAGAGCTACGGCGGCGCCCCGAACTGCGGGGGACCGCCGTCATCGTGGGCGGTTCCCCGCGGGGGGTGGTGTTATCCGCGACGTACGAGGCGAGAGCGCGTGGCGTACGGTCCGGCATGCCGTCGACCGAAGCGAAGCGCCTGGCACCGCGCGCCACCTTCCTCGTTCCCGACTTCGACAGCTACAGCGCGGTATCCAAGGCGATAGTGGCAGTCTTCCGGTCGGTCAGCTCCGTCGTTGAGTCGGCGTCGATCGACGAAGCCTTTTTGGACCTGACCGGCGCTGTGCGGATGTTCGGCAGTCCGGTGCAGATCGGAGAGTACATCCGCGCGGTCGTGTCAGACGAGCAGCAGATCACCTGCTCAGTCGGTATCGGACCAACCAAGTTCGTCGCCAAGGTTGCCTCCCGGGCAGCGAAGCCAGATGGATTGATCGAGGTACGGCCGGAGCGGGTCGCGACTTTCCTGCACCCGTTGCCGGTTGAGGCGATGTGGGGAGTGGGTAACGCGACTGCACAGAAGCTGCATCGACTTGGCATCTACACCATTGGCGATCTCGCCCACACGTCTCGAGGCAGCCTGCGTCCGATTTTCGGGCCGCACGCGGGTGGCATGCTCAGCGAGCTGGCCTGGGGGAGGGACCGCCGCCGCGTCACCCCACAGGAGCCGGAGCACAGCGTCGGCTCGCAAGAGACCTTCAGGCGGGATACCGACGACCCGGACGCCGTGCGCCGCGAGCTCCTTCGGATGGCGGACCGCACGGCGCACCGAATGCGGAAGCAACAAATGGTGGGACGTACCATCACCATCTCGGTACGGTTCGCCGACTTCACCGAACTGACCCGCTCCGCCACACTTGCCACACCTACCGACGTCACCGTCGAGATCTACGCGCAAGCACTGGAGCTGTATGAGCGGCTCGGCGTCGAGCGAGCACGGATCCGCCGCGTCGGAGTTCGGGTTGAACACCTCGTCGACCGGCATCGGGTCTACCGGCAACCACAGCTGACCGACCCAGAGCGAGGATGGCGAGAAGCCGATCTTGCTATCGATGCGGCGGTCGGGAAATTCGGACCAGCGGCTGTGCAACGAGCCGTGCTGACTCGCCGGCTGTAGTCAACGACGATCCGTCCGGTACATGGCCGGCTGGGTTTCCATACCCACCGCGGCAACCTAAACTAGAGCCACATCGCCCAGTCAAGGACGAGACGTGCTGCACAGGTCACACGTCATGGGTATTCGATCCACCAGGGATCGAATCTCCTCCTTCCGTGTGAGAGGCGTATCATGACGGCACGCGTACGACGAGACCCTTGGGAGGTGGCTAGTGGCCCTCTCAGATGAGGAGCAGCGGCTTCTCGAGCAGATGGAAGCTGCGCTCGCGGCCGAAGATCCCAAGTTGGTCAACGCGCTCCGCGGGACCAGTGTCCGGCGGGTCCATCGGCGTCGTGCAGCACTTGCGGGCGTGGGATTCTTTGCAGGGCTCGGGCTCCTCATTGCTGGCATCTCGATCACTCCTTTCCTCAGTGTGCTTGGCTTCGTGATCATGGTCGCTGCGGCGGTGACCGCCATCTACTCCTGGCAACATGTCGGTGGAAACGCCGATGCTGGTAACGGGCGGGATCGAGCAAAGACCCCTCAAGGATCGCGAGCCCATGACGGACAGGGCTTCATGGACAAGATGGAAGAGCGCTGGCGCCGCCGCCGCGACGAGGGTCTGTGACCGTCCCTTCAAGATCGACAAACAGATATCAGCTGACTGACTCTGGGACCACTGCGCCGCGCGACTGACACTCGCGATGCAAGTATCACGGCTCTCTGGGCGTGCGCCGGAACAGCGAGCGCGGGAGCAGCAGCGCCATTACCCTGCGACGCCAATCGGCCGGGGCCGCGACTCCACGCCTAATCTCGGAAGTCATGGCCGGTAGCTCATCCATCGAGCCGCCGTGGTCGAAGCTCCGCGCATAGCGAGACCGTTCCACCAAGGTGGCAACCCGGCTCATCGACTCGGATTCTTCCTCATCAAGCCGGTGCGCTATCTCGTCGCCGATGGCACGAGGTGATCCCTCAGGCCACGACCCGCCATAGTCCCAAACGGTGTCTCTGATTTCGGCCCAGGCGGCCTCCACCTGCTCCTCCGCTGGGCCCTCAGCACTGAGTCGGCCGCTGCGTCGTCGCACCCGAATAGTTGCAGGAGCCGCCAGAATGGCCAACAACACCAGCGCGATCCCGGCACCGATCAAGGTGCGTCCCCAGCCGGCACCGGCGCCCTGACCGGGAACGTTCGGTTGCTCGCTTGGTGCCACCGATGGTGCCGTGCCTGGTGACACCTCGTCGGCTGTCGCCTCGGAGGACGGATCGGCCGACGGGTCACCTTCGGAGGAGTCGGCGTCTTGTACGGTCCACGACGGCGCGGACCCGGTCACGCTGGCCGGTGTGGGCTCGAACCGCACCCAGCCGTAGTTCGCGAAGTACAGCTCCGGCCAGGCATGCATGTCGCGGATCGAGACGGTCCAGCCTTCTTCGTTCCGTTCGCCAGGTAGGAAGCCAACTGACACCCGCGACGGAATGCCGACTACACGCGCCATCATTGCCATCGCAGATGCGAACTGCTCGCAATAGCCCCGACGATCTCGAAGCAGGAAGTTCTGCAGCGCCTCATAGCCACTGCCCGGCAGCGGCTCGGTGCTGTAGCTGAACGAGTCGTCACGGAGATAAGCCTGGATTGCCGCCGCCTTAGCGGCAGGAGTCTCGGCGTCGGCGGTGACGCGATTGGCCAGCTGCACCAAGGAGTCCGGCAGATCGGATGGGATGACTGCGGTCACCGCGGCGTCCGCAGGGGTGCCAGCAACGGCATCGTTGAGATCACTGCTGTCTGGCTCGATGTCCACGCTCTGGACGGTGTAGGTCAGACGACGGAGATCTTGGGCCCGGTTGTCGGCGTTCACCACGATCAAGGAATTGGCGTCGAAGCGCCAGTCTCCCGCCGCGTCATAGGTACGCGGCGCGTACGGGAGTGGCAGGTACTGGGAGGAGAAGTCCAACACCCGGATCGTCGTCGTCCGTCTTTCACCGGGCTCGCTGCTCAAACCCGGGATGGCCGGTAGGGACTGGCCGCTATTGAGCCGTATTTGCACATTGCTCCAGCCGTTGCCATTCAGCTGAGGAAGTGAGGCCAACCGCAGATAGGCCCCATCAGGAGCGTTGGTCTGATACTGGATCACGTCGCGGTCCTCTGGCTGGTTGAGATTGCGGCGCAGATCCAAGGTGGGATCGGTCAGCTGGAGCGGACCGTTGCCACCGGGCCCGGTACCAAAGCCCAGACCCGGCAAGGACAGGGTGGGCAAAGCAAACGCAAGCACGATGGTTGCGACGATGGCCGGAACCGCGAGATAGCCGCCAGCACGCCAGACCACCGGCATGGCTGTGCCGAAGCCCTCTGCCGAGTCGCGGGATAGTCCCCGAGTCCACCGCGCCGTCGTGTTCAGCCCTTCCGCGATCAGAATTGCGAGATAACCGATGGCGATGAAGCAGAAGCTGATCACTCCCGTGTCAGTGCTCAGACCGAGTGCAGGCACCAGAAACAGCGTGGCGGGCGGTGCGATGGCCCAAGCTGGTCGTCCGACACCGGAGACCAACAGATCGGTCAGGATCATGATCATCCCGATCACCGTTACGAAGATCAGCTTCACACCGTCATCGGGTTCCATCGGTGAGGCCTGGGTGCGCATGTGCTCGATGCCCGCCCCCCAGAGCGAGGTGTAGTGCTCGAACCATGGCGTACCAAGATCACTGGTCGGGGAGATGAGGGTGAGACTGAGGGCCAGGGAATAGAACAGCAAGATCGCGACCTGGGTGCTGAGCACCACGCCGTTGGCCAATCGAAGGCGTCGCAGTCCCAGGCTGGTCGCGCCGATAGCGATGATCAGGACCCAGCTCAAGCCGACAAAGCCGGAATCCTGGGTGAGCGGGGTCACGGTGAAGCAGGCCAGCATCACCGAGATGGTCACGGCGATGGCGCTGCGGTCGGAGGCGCGCATGCTCAGGCCGCCGTATTGAGCTGTTCGAGGGCAGACCACGCGTCGGCCACGCCCATGCCGCGTGGCACCTCGATTACCCGCCACTGGTTGTCCCGCAGGATTTGCCGCGCCAGCTCACGCTGTGCCCGCTGCTGTTCAGTGGCTGGTTCATCGGCAAAGGTGTCAACGTCCAACAGCATCGCCAGGCCCTGAGCCCGATTGCGCCGCACTCGGAGCAACGAGTTGGCATCCTGTGCGTTTATCCGGCCCATGATTGCGATGGCGAGCTGTCCGGGTCGGTCAACTGTGGCCGACTCGACGGCGTGGTGAATCGTGGTGGTCTGACGTGGCCGGAGGTCGGTCAGCCGACTGATCACAAGTTCCTGAGACGCCGAGCTGTGCTGGCCCATTGTCCCGCTGATGTTCAGCGGCCCATCGGCCTCATAGATCTCGATGCCGAAGCCGTCGTCCAGGAAGTGAATGCCGATCGATGCGGCGGCTGAGATTGCCCACTCCAGTGAGTTCTGCATACCCCGACCTGCGTGGGCACTTGATCGTGAATCCAGCACGATGCTGGCGCTCGGATCCCAGGACTGCTCTTCACGGCGCACCATGAGGTCACCCCACCGCGCGGTTGAGCGCCAATGGATCCGCCGTACGTCGTCACCTTGTCGGTACTCCCGAACAAGTGCGTCGTCCTGGCCGACGACGCCGACTCGGTGTGGTCGAGCCTCGCCGGTGCTGCCCCCGCCACCAATCGTCCTAATGGTCGGCAGCGGAACGATCCGGGGAGTCACCATTACCTCGCTGGTGGCGACGAACCGCCGATCAAGCTGCACGAGACCAAACGGATCAACGGTTCGTACCATCAGCGGACCAGTGGAGAAGCGACCGCGTACCCGTCCGAGCAATGGATACTCCACAACTCGGCGCCAGCTCTGATCTGCCCTGTTCACGAGGAATCGTGGCTGGGTGCCCAGCTCGCGCGGAACCGAATCCTCGAGCAGCAAGATCCCCGCCGGCAGGATGCCATCTTGGCCGAGGATGATCTGGCCTTTCATCGGCGAGCCCAGTGGCACTTGGGCGGGTTCGATGGAGCGCTCGCACGACATCCGCAGCCGGGCGCGGGCGACCAAAATAGCCGCGATGACAGGGAGGGCCAACAGAAACAGACCCAGGCGCATCACGTCGCGCTGGCCAGCTGCCATCGCCAGCACTACAACGATGAGGCCGATGAGTACGAAGAACCGTCCCCGGTGGGTGAGCAGCCGCCACGGACGCGACATGGTGCTATCTCCGGTCAGGGATGTGTACGGATTGGATGGCCTGGGCGATGACGTCGGTCACCGTACGCCGGGCAAGCTGGGCATCGGTGGAGGGCAACACCCGATGGGCCAGCACGGAGACCCCAAGGGCCGCAACGTCGTCCGGAGTCACATAATCCCGGCCAGACATCGCCGCGAACGCGCGGCTGGCGCGGAGCAGCTGCAAGGTGGCCCGCGGTGAAGCACCGAGCCGAAGGTCGCGGGAGTTCCGCGTGGCGTTGACCATCTGGACGATGTAGTGCTTGACAGCTGGGCTCACATACACCTTCTTGACCGCCTCGATCAGTCCTCGGATGGTGGAGCCGTCGGTCACCGGCTGCAGCGCGGCGAGCGGGTCAGAGGAGCCATGAGATTCGAGCATGTCCAGCTCGGAGTTCGGGGTTGGATAGCCCATCTGGATCCGCGCCATGAACCGGTCTCGCTGTGCCTCAGGCAACGGGTAGGTGCCCTCCATCTCGATCGGGTTCTGGGTGGCGACCACCATGAAGGGCGACTCCAGGCGATAGGTCGTGCCGTCGACGCTGACCTGGCGCTCCTCCATCGATTCCAAGAGGGCCGACTGGGTCTTGGGGGAGGCACGGTTGATCTCATCACCAACCACGATGTTGGCAAAGATGCCGCCAGGCTTGAATTCGAAGTCACGCGTTTCCTGATTGAACACCGACACCCCTGTGATGTCTGATGGCAACAGGTCTGGGGTGAACTGAACTCGGCGGACGGAGCAGGCGATTGAGCGGCCTAATGCCTTCGCAAGCATGGTCTTGCCGACCCCAGGCACATCTTCGACAAGTAGGTGACCCTCGGCCAGCAGTACGACCAACGCGAGATCGACGGAGCTTCGCTTTCCTTCGATCACGCTCTCCATGGCATGCCGGACGTTGCCCATTACCTGGACTACGTCACCAAGAGAGTAGGCCCGCTCGGGACGGTGCCCGATCTCGGCCGCCTTCTCATAGCCCAGAGACATGTCCAAACCCTACGTGTTACCCCCCGCTCTCAGAAAAAGGGCAACACGCCGAAGCGGAAAGTACAAGCCGACATGGGGTGCCAAGTGGGGGGAAGTGGGGTATGGTGGGGCGAAGTGGAGACAGGCGGTTGATGAGTGGGGTGAGGAGGGTGGCCCATGTTTCTTGGCACCCACACTCCGAAGCTCGACGACAAAGGCCGTCTGATCCTTCCGGCGAAGTACCGCGACGAGCTAGCTGACGGCCTGGTGATCACCCGATTCCAGGAGCGATGCCTGGCCATTTGGCCGATCAGTGCGTTCGTCGAGGTGACCCAAACCGCGAGGAGCGCCTCCTCCAGCCAGCAAGATGTCCGGGACTACCAGCGGATGCTCGCCTCGGGAGCCTCGGACGAGGTACCGGACAAGCAAGGCCGGATCACGATCCCGCCTCATCTGAGGTCGTATGCCGGCCTCGATCGGGACTGTGTCGTGGTGGGGGCGATCGAACGCGTCGAGGTCTGGAACGCCGCCGCATGGGAGCAGTACTCCGCTGAGAAGGAGCCGGCGTTTGCCGAACTGAACCGCAACGTGTTCCCAGGAGGCTGAGAGCGCGGCAACACAAGACGAAACACGGCTCGTGTAGAGAGGCTTCAACCCGCAGGTTCGACTCCCTGACACAACTTCCCCGGTGCCAGGTAGGACTCCCCGCGGATCTCGGGTTGAAACCCCCCTACACGAGCCACCGAGCTGCAAGTGTCGGGAACCGAGCTACGAGCGTCCCTCCTTTTGCGAACAGCTCAAAAATGAGAAGGGTCGAGATGTCGGATGAGTGGCCGCGCCGAGCTGCACGTACCCGTCATGCTGGCGGAGATCGTTGCGTTGCTGGCTCCAGCTCTCGAAGCATCGGACTCAGCCCCTGAGGGCTGTGTTCTTGTCGACTGCACACTCGGCCTCGGCGGTCATGCCCACGCCCTGCTGGCTGCGTGCCCGCAAGCCCAGCTGATCGGATTGGACCGAGATCCGCAGGCACTGGCGCTGGCGCGCGAGCGGCTGTCCGAGTTTGCCGACCGGATCACGCTTGTGGAGGCGCTTTACGACGAGCTCCCGGCGGTACTCGCTAGGCTCGGCCGCACCAAGGTGCAGGGGATTCTGCTTGACCTCGGCGTCTCGTCGATCCAGATTGACGATCCAGAACGCGGGTTCGCCTACGCCCAGGATGCGCCTCTCGACATGCGGATGGGACGCCAAGAGCTGACCGCGGCCGAAGTGCTCAATACCTATTCCAAGGCCGAGCTGTCTCGAATCCTGCGCAGCTACGGTGAGGAGCGCTACGCCGACCAGATTGCTCGCCGGATAGTCACCGAGCGCGAGCGAGAGCCGTTCGTCACCTCGGGCCGACTTGTCCAGCTGCTCTACGACACTGTGCCGGCAGCTTCTCGCAGGACCGGTGGCCACCCGGCGAAGCGGACGTTTCAGGCTCTGCGGATCGAGGTGAACGCCGAGCTCGAATCGCTGAAGTCTGTGCTGCCGAGTGCGATCGCGGCGCTCGCGCTTCACGGCCGGATCGCAGTGCTGGCCTACCACTCGCTCGAGGACCGGTTGGTCAAGCAGATCCTCGGCCTTGCAGCTCGTGATCGCGCGCCGCGTGACCTACCCATAGTGCCTGCGGGCCTCCACCCTGAGCTGCGGCTCTTGACCCGCGGAGCACTGAGACCCAGTCCTGCTGAGATCGCCCGAAATCCACGCGCTGCCTCGGCGCGGCTGCGCGCGGCGGTTCGCATCTCTGAGATGGCGGTAGCCGGATGAGCGCGCTGTGGGCGCCTCTCGCCGCCAGGAGTGGGGACGCCGGGAGAACAGGTCGGCCACTGCGGGCAGTGGCACAACCGGCTGCCCGGCTGGCTCGATTCCCTTTTCTTCTGGTCCTGATCGGCATTTTCGGCATCGGCATGGCGGGCCTGCTCATGCTCAACACGACGTTGCAGAGCCAGGCGTTCGAGTCGCGGACGCTCAACAGGCGGGCCACCGAGCTCGCCTATGTCCAAGCCGATCTGGAGAATCAGCTTGACACTCTCGCCGCTCCGCAGGAGCTCGCGCGTCGAGCCTCCGAGCTGGGAATGCGGCCCAATCCTTTTCCGGCGTTTCTGGTGCTGCCTAGCGGCAAGGTGGTGGGCAAGCCCATTCCGGTGAGCGGTGATGAGGTACCCGCCCTGATCGTGAAGACACCCGCTCAGCTAGCCGCTGAGGAGGCGGCCAAGCGTGCTCGTGCTGAGGCGAAGGCCGCCGCGAGGGCCGCGAAGGAGGCCGCAGCAGTAGAGGCAAAGCGGAAATCTGCGCAACGGGCGGCGGCCAAGCGGAAGGAGGCCGCTGAGGCGTCCGACACGAAAACCAAGAAGGGCACCGAGAGCAGGGGACAGGGTTGATGGATGAGGAACATCGCCCTCGGCCGCCGGCACGCCCGATGTCACCGCGCCCACTGCGCTCCACAGACGCAGCCAGCCATCCGCGGCTGAAAGCAACCGATCGGCCCTCCCCGCTGCACGATCGTGGTGTGCGGATTCTGCGTGACGGCACCGTCCCCACACCCCGTCCACAGGGACGTCAACCACCGCCTATCCGGCTAGTACACCGCAGACCGCCGATGCGACTGCCGCTGGCATCCGCCCCCCGGCGGTTGCATGTGCTGCTCATCGCCATCACCATGGCGCTTTCACTCTGTGCGGGCCGACTGCTGCAACTGCAGGGCTTCGACTCGTCGTCCTATAAGGCCGACGCCTTGACCCGGACATTGCCGCTGCTGCCGGCGCGCGGCGAGCTCACCGATCGCAATGGTCTGGTCCTTGCCTCAACCCAGCCAGCCGTCGCGGTGACAGCCGATCCGACACTGACAACTCCCCGCGCAGCGGAGTTTGCCAGCGTGCTCGCCGGGCACCTCGACATGTCAGAGGCGGAGCTCATGCCCTTGCTGACCAAGACCGGCACGCGCTTCGTCTATCTCAAGAAGAAGGTTCCCGCACTCACCTACAGCGCGCTCTCCACCGACTTGGCGAACCGCGACCTGCGCGGCATCTTCCGAGAAGGCGATCCCATCCGGACCTATCCCAATGGTTCGGTCGGTGCCTCTGTGGTGGGATTCGTCGGGGCTGACGGCGACGGCCTGGCTGGGCTGGAACGTACGCTCAACGCTCAGCTGGCCGGCGTTGAAGGCAAGGAGACCTTCGAGAGCGCGCCGAATGGCAGCAAGATCCCACTCGGCCGAAGGTCGATCACACCGGCGCGGAACGGCCTCAGCTTCCAGCTCACTCTGGATTCAGAAGTGCAGTGGGCCGCCGAACGGCGGCTGGCCGAGCAGGTGGCGAAGACCCGTGCCGATTCCGGCTTCGCCATCGTCTTGGACGTAAAGACTGGTCAGGTGATCGCGCTTGCCAATGCCCCGAGCTACGACTCGTCCAGGCCGCAGGCCGCACGATCTGAGGATCGAGGCAACCGCGCGATTTCAGCCCCGTACGAACCGGGAAGTGTGCAGAAGATCTTGACTGCGGCAGCGTTGATCGACTCAGGGACGGCAAGTCCATCTACTCGGGTGGTCATTCCCGGCCGCCTTGCTTCGGGTGGCCGCTCGATCAAGGACCACTTCTCCCATGGTGTGCTGCGGTACACGATGCGTGGCGTGATCGCAGATTCATCCAACATCGGCACAGCACTGCTGACTCGACAGCTCGACAAACAGAGGCTGCACGATTACCTGGTGAGCTTTGGCCTGGGGTCGACCACCACCATCGAACTGCCCGGGGAGTCGTCAGGCATCATTCCGAAACCAGACATGCCTGACGGTCAGCGCGATCGGGTAGCTTTCGGGCAGGCGATCGCGGTCACGGGAATCCAGGAAGCCGCTGCGATCGCAGGTGTCGTGAATGGCGGGATCTACAATCCGCCAACGCTGATCAAGAAGGCAATCGACGGGGAGGGCCACGAGGTGGCGCTGCCACGAGCGCCGCAGCGGCGGGTCATCTCCGAGAAGAGCTCGGCAGAGGTGCGCGACCTGATGCAGGCAGTTATCGACAGCGAGAATGGCCAGCGCAACCTGAAGCTCGAGAGGTACACGACCGGCGGTAAAACCGGCACCGCGCAGCGCGCTGATACCAGCTGTCGCTGTTATCGAGGCTATGTCACCTCATTCGTGGGCTTCGCACCGCTTGACGATCCCCAGATTCTGACTTATGTGGTGATCAGCAACCCTCGCAACGGCGATACGGGGACGGTCACAGCAGTGCCTGCGTACCGCGACATCATGACCGTGGCCTTGCCTCGCTACTCGGTCATCCCAGATGCCAGGCGACACAAGCCGCTGCCCACTGAGTGGTGAGCCGCAAGCAATCAAAGCCGCGGATCGCGCGCCGCTCTGCTGAGGAGGAGGGAGGGGACATGCTTTTCGTCCCCGAGCGACGACGAAGTGGGCGGCTTCCCGTCGCGATCCGCCGCGAGCGAAGCGAGCAATCAAATATGGAGGGTATTGGTCCGCATGAGCGGACAAGTCGATAACGTCACCAGCGTGTCTTCTGCACTACGGGGGGCCGTGCTACGGCCGCGCACCAGACACCAGATCGGTTTGGCCGAGCTGTTCGGGGACCGCGCCGCGGTGAGCGGCCCGGTTGTCAGTGGCATCAGCATCGACTCCCGACTGGTACGTCCCGGCGACCTCTATGTCGCGTTGTCCGGTGCGCATCATCACGGCGCTGAGTTCGCCCAGCAAGCCGCTCAGGCGGGAGCGGTTGCCATTCTCACCGACGTGGCCGGTCGCCGATTGGTCAACGGCGTACCGCTCCCGGTGATCGTGGTCGACCATCCCCGGCAGGCGATGGCAGGCGTCGCCGCCACCATCTATGGTTGGCCAGCCGACGCGCTGACGATGTGCGCAGTGACCGGCACCAACGGCAAAACGACCACCACGTTCCTGTTGGAAGCTGCGCTGCGGGCAGGGGGAGTGAACACTGGGCTAGTCGGGACAGTCGGCTTCCGGCTCAACGGGGTAGCTCTGGACTGCATTCCCACCACAGTGACGACGCCGGAGTCCACCGACCTTCAGGGTTTGCTCGCTTTCCTGCTCGAAGAGGGAGCGGAGACCGTCGTCATGGAGGTCTCTTCACATGCTCTGGTACTCGGTCGCGCGGATGCGATCCGGTTTGACGTGGCAGCCTTCACCAACCTCGGCAGAGATCATCTGGACTTCCATGGCGACGTCGAGTCCTACTTCGAGGCGAAGGCATCGCTGTTCACTCAGGACCGGACCAAGCACGCGGTGATCAACGTCGACGATCCGCGAGGCCGCGAGCTGGTTCGGCGCATCGGTCGTCAGGGTGGAATCGGCCTCACCACAGTCAGTCTTGACGGCGACGCTGCCTGCCGGGCGTTGGCGTACCAGATCCGGCCCGATGGACGAGTTGCCGTTCGGGCCGACGTCCGAGGTCATACGGTCGAGTTTGCCCTCAGGCTTCCGGGCGATTTCAACATCCGCAACGCCTTGACGGCGCTGGCAATGGTTGACGCGATCGAAGGCGATCTGGAACGTGCTGCCACCGGGCTGGGTCAGGCCAATGTCTCAGGAAGGATGCAACGGGTCGAGTTGGGCCCCACCGCACCACTGGTCTATGTGGACTTCGCGCATACGCCCCAGGCGATCGCGGCCGCGCTGGAAGCAGTCGGCACTCGTCGTCGCATCGTGGTACTTGGCTGCGGTGGAGACCGCGATCCGCTGAAGCGGGAACCAATGGGCGAGTCGGCCGCGCGACACGCGGATGTCGTGATCGCTACCGACGACAATCCACGGTCCGAAGATGCGGCCGCCATCCGGGCACAGCTGATCAGCGGGGCGCAAACCGCGGTGCGCCGCGACGGTTTGGCAACCCAGGTCATCGATGGCGGCGACCGGCGCTCCGCTATCAACCTCGCGTTGCAATTGGCAGCATCTGACGACGTGGTCGCCATTCTCGGCAAAGGTCACGAGCTCGGTCAGGAAATCGCCGGAACCGTCCTGCCGTTCAGCGATCCGGTTGTGGCGGCGGAGGAGTGGGCGGTGCTGCATCCGGAGCTGGCCGAACAAGCCGACCAGCAGGACTCGATGCCGTGATTGCGGTGACGGTCGATGAGATCGCCACACTGCTAGGTGCCCAGCTTTCTGGTCCCGGCGACACGACTGCGGTCGTGACCGCCCTGACGGCAGACTCCCGGGCGGTCACCGCTGGCGCCTTGTTCGTGGCGCTCCCCGGAGAGCACGTCGACGGTCATGACTATGTTGCTGCAGCCACAGCCGCTGGGGCGGCCGCCTCACTTACCAGGCATCCGGTGCAGGGGGCACTGTGCCTGGTGGTGGCTGACCCGCTTGTCGCGCTCGGCCGGCTTTCCCGGTATCTGGTCGATCGGGCGAGTGCTGCGGGTCTTCACGTCATCGGCATTACCGGCTCGGTCGGCAAGACCTCCACCAAGGACTTGCTTGCGCAGGTGCTCGAGCGTGCCGGTCCGACCGTGGCGGCAGTCGGCAACCTCAATAACGAGCTCGGTGTGCCGCTCACGGTTGGACATGTCGACGAGCAGACCAGATTTCTCGTGGCAGAGATGGGTGCGCGGGGGATCGGCCATATCGCCTACCTCTGTGAGATCGCACCACCGCGAGTCGGTTTGGTGCTGAACGTCGGCCAGGCCCACGTCGGGGAGTTCGGCGGACAGGCTGCGATAGCGCAAGCCAAAGGCGAGTTGGTGGAGGCCTTACCACCTCATGGTTGGGCCGTTCTGAACGTTGACGATCCGCTTGTCTGGTCGATGCGGAGGCGTACCGAGGCCCAGGTGCTGCCCTGGTCTACGATCCAGCAGCTGCCGGAGGGGATTTGGGCCTCCGGACTTGTTGGTGATGCCCAGCAGCGATATTCCTTCACCATCCGGGACGGTCGGGACGGTCGATCTGAGTCCCACGTTCAGCTTCAGCTAACCGGGCGGCATCAAGTCGTGAATGCAGTGGCAGCGGCTGCTGCGGCGGTTGCGGTTGGTGTTCAGCTCGACCACATTGCCGCTGCGCTCAGTCTGGCGGGCCCTCGATCGCGTTGGCGGATGGAGCTGCATGATCGATCAGATGGCGTCACGGTGATCAACGATTCCTACAACGCCAACCCGGACTCAATGCGGGCGGCGCTGACCACCCTGGTTGAGCTTGGTCGAGCGGGCCGGCACACCTGGGCTGTGCTTGGGGACATGCTCGAGTTGGGTGAGACCGCAGCCAATGAGCACGCTTCGATCGGCCGGTTCGTCGCCCAAAGCGGGGTGGACCACCTGGTAGCCATTGGCGAATACGCAGTGCTGATGACGGGTGCCGCTGTCGCCGCGGGGTTGCCTTCCGCACGAGCGATCCCAGTGACCGATAAGGCCGATGCAGTTGCGGTGCTCAGCAGTGATCTTGCGCCCGGCGACGTGGTCCTGGTCAAGGCATCTCGTGGCTTAGCCTTGGACACCGTGGCCGACGGGATTCTTGCTGCTGTCGGACTACCCCCACACCAGGATGCCGTGTGAAGACCATTGTCTTCGCTGGCGGTCTCGCGCTGCTCGGTACTCTGCTCGGAACCCGGCTCGCGATCCTGATCCTGGTCAAGAAGGGCTACGGTCAGCTGATCCGGGACGACGGCCCTACCTCACATCACGTCAAGCGGGGAACGCCCACCATGGGTGGCCTGGTGATCATTGCCGCCGTCGTGCTTGCCTACTTCGGGAGCCATTTGATCACCTTTACGGCCCCCTCCGCGTCGGCGTTGCTGGTGCTCTTCCTCTTCACCGGCCTGGGCGTCGTGGGGTTTCTGGACGACTACATCAAGATCAGAAAACAGCGCTCGCTCGGCCTCCGGAGCAAGGCCAAGATCGCTGGCCAGTCGATCGTCGCCATCCTCTTTGCTCTCGCATCCCTGCAGTTCCCCGACGAGCGTGGAATTACGCCGGCCTCGCCTGCCATCTCATTCCTGCGGGATATCGAATGGCTCCAATTGCCACTCATCCTGGTGATCATCTGGGTCATGCTGCTGATCGCGGCCGCCAGCAACGGCGTCAACCTCACTGACGGGCTGGACGGTCTCGCCTCCGGTGCCTGTGTCATGATTTTCGGCGCCTATACCTTGGTCAACATCTGGCAGTACAACCAGTCCTGTGCCTACACCGCATCCGCCGGGCCTAAGTGCTATGAGGTACGCGACCCCTACGACCTTGCAGTGGTGGCGGTAGCGCTCGCCGGCGCCTGCTTCGGCTTCCTGTGGTGGAATGCCGAACCCGCGAAGATCTTCATGGGCGATACCGGCTCGCTGTCTCTAGGGGGCGCACTTGCCGCAATGGCAATCTTTACCCGAACCGAACTGCTCCTGGTGATCTTGGGTGGGCTGCTTGTCATTGAGGTGATGTCAGTAATCCTCCAAGTCGGTTTCTTCAAGCTGACTCGTGGCCGGCGGCTGTTCAAGATGTCGCCCATTCACCATCACTTCGAGTTGCTCAACTGGGCGCAAGTGACCATTGTGATGCGCTTCTGGATCATTGCCGGCCTCTGCGTGGCCGCCGGTTTGGGCATCTTCTACGCCGAGTGGGTGGCCGGGACGTGAGGCCGGCATGGTTGGCGCACGCCGATAGCCGATCACCATGGCCGCAGGCGCACGTTGTGGTGGCAGGGATCGGGGTTTCCGGATTCGCCGCTGCCGATGGGCTGCTGAACTTTGGCGCCCGGGTCACCATCCTGGACGACCTGCTGGATGACCTCACCTCCGACAGGGGCAAGCTACTGGAAGTGCTCGGCGGGTTCGTCCGGCTCGGGCCAGGTGCTACCGCAAACCTTCCCGACGATGCCGACCTGGTGATCGCCACCGGCTGGCCGGCCAGCTCACCACTGCTCGTCCAGGCTGCCGCACGTGCCGTGCCCATTTGGAGCGAAGTGGAGCTGGCCTGGCGACTCAGTCGGCCTGACAAGATCGTGCCGTGGCTCGGGATCACCGGTACCAATGGCAAGACCACGACCACACAGATGCTGGAGTCGATCCTGGCAGCCGCAGGACTGAGAACGGCTGCGGTGGGCAACATCGGCCGCCCCATCATGGAGATCGTGCTTGACCCGGAACCGTACGACGTACTCGCCGTCGAGCTCTCCAGTCATCAGTTGCACTGGTCCACCTCGCTGGCCATGCACTCGGCTGCGGTCCTCAACGTGCAACCTGACCACCTGGAATGGCACGGCTCGTACGACGCCTACCGCAATGCCAAGGCCACGATCTACGCCGGCGTCCAGGCCAGCTGCGTCTACAACGTGGCCGACCCGGTCACTGAGCAGATGGTGGAGCAGGCTGAAGTGGTCGAGGGTGCCCGGGCGATTGGTTTCACGCTGGGAACGCCAGGACTATCCATGCTCGGTGTCGTCGATGACTTACTCGTCGATCGAGCCTTCATCGAGCAGCGTCGGGACTCAGCGCTGGAGCTCGCAAAGGTCAGCGACGTGAGTCCCGCTGCACCGCACAATGTGGCCAACGCGCTTGCGGCTGCCGCTTTGGCTCGTTCCTATGGCGTACCTGCGGTGGCGGTTCGCAAAGGGTTGCAAAAGGTCAAGGTCGGCCCGCACAAGATCCAGACGGTGCTCGAGCGCGATGGAATCTCCTGGGTGGACGATTCCAAGGCCACCAACCCCCACGCCGCCGATGCCGCGCTGCGCGCGTTCAGCTCGGTGGTATGGATCGCCGGAGGCCAAGCCAAGGGCACCACCTTCGACGAGTTGGTCGCTACCCATCGCGACAGGTTGCGTGGCGCTGTGCTGCTCGGGATCGATCGCGAGATCATCGCCCAGGCCCTCGCTCGACACGCCCCCGAAGTCCCCACGCAAATCATTGAGGCGGTCGACACTAGAGCAATGGCACAAGCCGTTGCGGCGGCCGCTTCCCTGGCCAGGCCTGGTGATGCTGTCCTGCTCGCGCCGGGGTGCGCCAGCAAGGACATGTTCACCGACTACGCCGCCCGCGGCGATGCCTTCGCTGCCGCGGTGCGTGCGCTCACAAAGGAGTAGACGTCAGTGGCGACCCTGACCCCGCAGGGCCAGACCGCGCCCGGCCACAGTGCAGGGTCGGTTCGTCGCTCCCGCACCGCGACCCGGCGCCCAACCTCGACCATCGAGGTACTGCGCTGGCTCCGCTCCATGCTGGACCGTCCACTGACCAGCTACCACCTGGTGCTCGGCTCAGTCGCGCTGCTAATCATCGTCGGGGTGATGATGGTGCTCTCGGCGTCCAGCGTGAATGCCTATCTCACCGTCGGTGACTCCTATTTCTATGTCAAGCGCCAGCTGATCTTCCTCGGATTCGGCCTGCTCGGCGCATTCGTGATCATGAAACTGCCGCCGTCGACACTGCGCCTGCTGAGCTGGTTCGGGGTAGCCCTTGCTGCCATTCTGTTGATCTTGACTTATACACCGCTCGGCATCTCGGTGAATGGCAACCGGAACTGGCTGTACCTTGGCTCGTCGCTGTTCTCCCTACAGCCGGCGGAGTTCGCGAAGCTCGCCATGATCGTTTGGGGAGCCGACCTGTTGGCTCGCAAGTACCGCCTGCTTGACCAGCCCAAGCACCTGCTGGTGCCGTTCCTACCGGTGAGCGCCGTACTGATCTTGCTGGTGCTTTTCCAGGGCGACGCGGGAACGGCGGTGGTGATGGCGGTCATCGCTGCAGGAATGCTGTGGGTCGTCGGTGCTCCACTGCGCGTGCTCATGGCCCTAGCGTCGGCCGGCGTGGCGGGTGTGGTCGCGATCTTCGTTACCTCTCCGGTGAGGATGCGTCGCCTGGCTGCCTTCCTGGACCCGAATCTTGATCTCACTGGCGCCAATCATCAGGCCAACGCCGGCATGTTCGCGATTGCGTCGGGCGGCTGGTGGGGAGTCGGTCTTGGCGCCAGCCGGCAGAAGTGGGGGAGCCTCCCCGAGGCGCACACCGACTTCATCTTCGCGGTGCTCGGCGAGGAGTTCGGTCTGTGCGGGAGCCTGGTCGTCCTTGCCATGATCGGCATTCTGGGTTATGCCGGCATCCGGATCGCGACACATGCCGACGATCTGTTCGTACGCTATGCGGCTGGTGGAATCACTGCCTGGTTCATGGTGCAGGCGCTGATCAATCTGGCAGTGGTCCTGCGGCTGCTCCCGATTGCGGGGGTTCCGCTACCACTGGTGTCTTACGGCGGATCGGCGTTGGTTGCCAATCTGCTTGCGGTCGGCATCTTGCTGGCGTGTGCCCGCCGGGAACCAGAGGCCCGCAAGCTCCTGGCCAGGAAGGCGATGCGGCCCCAACCCCGGATGACGACAGTGGTCGGCTCACGGACCAGGCAGGGCAGTACCGGCTGATGAACCAATCGGCTACAGGCTCGGGCTCGGTGGTGCTCGCTGGCGGGGGCACTGCTGGGCACACATCACCGTTGATCGCGACCGGCCTCGAGCTACGCCGGCTGAAGCCGGGGCTGGTGCTAACGGCACTCGGCACCGCCCGCGGACTGGAGACAACCGTCGTCCCCGCGGCGGGACTGGAACTGGAATTGATCCCGCCCGTACCGATGCCGCGTCGAGTCGGCAAGGACCTACTGCTGGTCGGACCGCGCCTACTTCAGGCGGTGCAGGCCACCGTAGGACTGCTGCGGCGCACCGAGGCTGATGTCGTGCTCGGCTTTGGCGGCTATGTCTCGACCCCGGCCTACCTCGCCGCCCGACGGCTTGGGCTGCCCATCGTGATCCATGAACAGAATGTCTTGCCCGGGCTTGCCAACAAGCTTGCGGCACGACTAACCAGCCATGTCTACACCTCATTTCCACAGACCCCGCTGCCGCATGCGCTCTGTATCGGCCTACCGATGCGGCGGGCGATCACCGACCTTGATCGAGTCGCACGACAGCGTGAGGCACGTGCCAGTTTCGAGTTGCACCCGGAATTGCCGACCCTGCTGGTCAGCGGAGGGTCACAAGGTGCCTTGCAGATCAATAACGCTATGGCCGGCGCCTGGCCGGAATTGCTGGGCCGCGGGATCCAGGTGCTGCATGTTTTGGGGCCCAACAACGCCACTCCGGACATTGTGCGCAGCCTCGACGAGCAGACCGGCGCCGTTTACCAGCCGGTGGCGTACGTGGACCACATGGAGCAGGCGTACGCGGCGGCCGACCTGATGTTGGCGCGAAGCGGTGCCGGCACAGTGCTGGAGACCGCAGCGGTAGGACTCCCGGCCGTGTTCGTGCCGTATCCGCATGGCAACGGCGAACAGGCGCGCAACGCTGAGCTTGTTGTCAATGCAGGCGGCGGCATCATGCTGGCCGACAGCAACTGCACGTCCGCCTGGGTCGCCGAGGAGATTCCAACTCTTTTCTCGCACCCCGATCGGCTGGCCGGAATGAGAAGCGCGCTTGCCGGCGTTGCCCGCCTTGATGCAGCTACCGTGTTGGCGTCGCGAGTTCTGGAGGTGATCCGCTAATGGGTCTGATCACTCCTGTCGAGCTACCCAGTCTGGATCAGCTCGGAAGCGTGCACTTCATAGCCATCGGCGGCTCGGGTATGAACGGGATCGCCTCGATGATGCTGTCCCACGGCATCCGGGTCAGCGGCAGCGACCGTCAGGACTCGAAATATCTCCGCGCACTGGAGACGCGAGGCGCTCGGGTCTACGTCGGGCATCGCGCCGAGCAGCTCGGCGATGCCGCCACGGTCGTGGTGTCGTCGGCGATCCGGGAAGACAACCCCGAGCTGATGGAGGCTCGCCGCCGCGGTCTGCGGGTGCTCCACCGAAGTGCGGCAATGGGTTCGCTGATGCTCGGCCGCCGCGGCGTTGCAGTGGCGGGAACTCATGGCAAGACCACGACCACGGCGATGATCGCGCATGTGCTCACCGGCTCCGGATTGGATCCATCCTTCGTCATTGGCGGTGCCCTCACCGGCACTGCCACCGGCGGGCATCTGGGGAGTGGTGACGTCATGATCGTTGAGGCTGATGAGAGTGACGGCTCCTTCCTCCAGTACCCGTGTGAGGTCGCGGTAGTGACCAATATCGACCCCGATCACCTCAGCAATTGGGGGAGTGCGGAGAACTACGCCGATGGTTTCCTGCGCTTCGCAACCGCCGAGTCGGTCCGGCTATTGGTGACGAGCGCCGACGACCCAGGAGCTGTCGCACTGACGAGGAGGGTGCGACAGCGAATCACGGCTGGGTCACCAGGGCCTGAGCTCCTGACCTTCGGAACCTCCGATGAGGCTGACGTGCAGATCACAGGCACCCGCCTCGCGGGCACCGGCTCGACCTTCGAGCTCGCCCGGGGCAGTCATGCCGGCCCAGTGGAGCTGGCGGTGCCTGGTCATTACAACGTCTTGAATGCCTCGGCGGCGTACGCGGTAGCCAGTTGGCTGGGCGTCGACGACGCGGACATACGGCGCCAGTTGGTCAGGTATCAGGGCACGTACCGGCGGTTCCAGTTGATTGGTGCTCCCAACAACATCCGGGTCTACGACGACTACGCTCATCACCCCACCGAGGTGTTGAACACCTTGATCGCTGCTCGCACCGGCGTCGGTACCGGCCGCGTCGTGGTCTGCTTTCAACCTCACCTCTACACGCGCACTCGAGACTTCTGGCGTGAGCTCGCACACGCTCTGGAGCAGGCCGACGAGGCGATCGTGATGGATGTCTGCGGCGACCGTGAGGATCCCATTCCCGGAATCGACGGTGCCATGGTGGCCAATGCGGTCGCGCCGGGCACTGCACATGTGACCTATCAGCCAGTCTGGGATGAGGCGGCGCCGACGGTCGCCAGGATCGCTCGTCCTGGTGACCTGGTGATCACAGTCGGCTGTGGCGACGTCACGAAGGTGGCGCCAAAAATCGTGGATGAGATTCAGCGCCTTACTGAGGCGGTGCGATGACCGCAACGGCTACCGTCCGCCGGAGTTCCGGCCGGAAGCCACCCCCTTCGCGCACCCGTCGAGCCCGAAAGCGGCGGTCGAGGCGACGTAGGGCACTGGCATTCTTCGTCATCGTGCTGGTGCTGGCGCTCATCGGCGGCAGCCTCTGGGCCATGTACTTCTCCACGGTGCTAGTCACCAAACGAGTGAACGTGGTCGGCACCCACGAGCTAGCGCCGGCGCAGGTGAGCCTTGCCGCCCAAGTCCCACTCGGGGTTCCGCTGGCACGTCAGGATCTGGACGCGATTGCCCAGCGGACAACCACCCTGCGCGCCATCGAGTTTGTGAGCGTCACCCGTGACTGGCCGAACACCATCACGGTGGCCGTCGTCGAGCGTCGACCCGTTATCGCAGTGCGGCAACCCGAGGGCTATGTCTTGGTCGACAAGTCCGGTGTGGCATACCAAACCCAGCACGTGCTGCCGCCCGAGGTTCTGCTCGCTGTGGTCAATCCCGGGGATGTACCGCTGCTGAGCGACATGGCCACCGTTGCAGCTGCGTCACCGAAGAAGCTGCGCAGAATGGTCGATCGGATGACAGCGAGCAACCGGGACAGCATCACGCTGGTTCTGGAATCCGGGAAGACGGTGACTTGGGGCAGCTCATCGGATTCGGCGCTGAAAGCCCAGGTCGTCACGGCGCTGCTCAAGAAGAAACCGGAATCTTCCATCGACGTTTCAAGCCCACACAATCCAGCGATCAGATAGCGGAGTTACTGAATCAGCCATTTCTGGTGACGCCCCACTTTGTCTGTTCACGCTCCACCTATAAGTGGGGCATCGAGAGAGAAGGTGGGGCGTCAGCAATTCGTGGTTGCTCGCGGACAGGAATGTGCGTCCGTTCGTTCCTTACGGGCTCACTTTGCTCTCAGCCTGGAGCTCGTTCCGGCTGGCTCACCAGAGCAACCCGTCCACCTCAACCTCTACTTGACCTATAACAATCGATATGTTTCCTGATCTTGGCGTGTCACAACGCCATCGTCAGAGACCATCTCGTAGCCTCGTTTCAGACCGCGCCGCTTCCTACCGTGGCAACTAACTGTTGACTTCAGGTTGAGATTTGGTGCGACCACCTCATCCGCACGACAGAAAGAAGAGGCGGAATCGTGGTTTCTGCATCACAGAACTATTTGGCGATCATCAAGGTCGTGGGCGTCGGTGGCGGCGGCGTCAATGCCGTCAACCGGATGATCGAAGCCGGCCTTCGTGGGGTCGAGTTCATCGCAGTGAACACCGACGCTCAGGCGTTGCTGATGAGCGATGCCGACGTCAAGTTGGACATCGGCCGGGACCTTACCCGCGGTCTCGGCGCCGGCGCCGATCCGGACAAGGGCCGCCAGGCCGCCGAAGATCACGCCCAAGACATCGAGGACGCGCTGAAGGGCGCCGACATGGTCTTCGTGACTGCAGGCGAGGGGGGCGGTACCGGCACCGGCGGCGCACCAGTGGTTGCCCGCATTGCGCGCGCGCTCGGCGCTCTCACCATCGGGGTGGTCACCCGGCCGTTCTCCTTCGAAGGGAAACGTCGCGCCGCCCAGGCTGAGCAAGGGATCGTCAACCTCCGCGAGGAGGTCGATACCTTGATCGTGATCCCCAACGACAAGCTGCTCCAGATGATCGATCACCAGATCGCGATCCTGGATGCGTTCAAGCAGGCCGACCAGGTGCTGATGCAGGGTGTCTCCGGTATCACCGACCTCATCACCACACCCGGCCTGATTAATCTCGACTTTGCCGATGTGAAGTCGATCATGTCGAATGCTGGCTCAGCACTGATGGGCATCGGGTCGGCCCGCGGTGAGGACCGGGCCCGGGCGGCTGCGGAGATGGCGGTGTCGTCGCCATTGCTGGAGGCCAGCATCGAGGGTGCACACGGCGTCCTCCTCTCCATAGCGGGCGGCTCGGACCTCGGCCTGTTCGAGGTCTCGGCTGCGGCCAATCTGATCCAGGGGGCAGCGCACGAGGAAGCCAACATCATCTTCGGTACCGTCATCGATGACGCGCTCGGCGACGAGGTTCGGGTCACCGTCATTGCCGCAG
>DATEWO010000204.1:0-2959 GCA_035257925.1 Propionibacteriaceae bacterium
CACATCCACCAGGGGACCCCACCGCTCCTTTGGTGCCAAGCCAGAGATGATCGCGCTGGCCTGCGCAACCTGGGAGGCTGCCGGCTGGCGTTGCCCGTTGAGAATGTGGTCGACGTAGAGACCCCGATCCGAATCCCAGAAATCCTCATAACCCTTGGCAGCTGATCCGTACAGGCCGGAAGCCCACAATGCAGAGCCGCTGTTCCCGACGGCGTCGCTCAGCTCGGCGAATTCGGCAAGGCCTCGGGCCCAGAGCGCTGTGAGGATCGAGCTGCGGCCAGCAAGGAAGATGCTCGCCCAGTCCACAAGGTTCCATTCAGGGACGTCAGCAATCGTCCCGCGCTCGTCCAGATAGCTGGTGTACCAGCGCAACACCCGTTCCGCGGAGGGTAGGTGTCGCCGTACCGCCTCCAAGTCACCGTCGTGCCAGTACTGAATGTGCAGGCCGTGGATCCAACTGAGTGACCAGTCCGGGATGGTCAGTCCGCCGCTCGCCTCGATGTCGCTTGCGACGACCATGGGAAAGATGCCGTCCGGGCGCGGGGAGTCGCTCAACTCGAGATAATTGCGGGCTAGACCCCAGTCTTCGTTCGTCGCCAGATCGACCATCTGATGAACGACAGCATCGCCGACCCAGGCGCGCTGCTCGCGCGTGGGGCAGTCGGTGTAGGAGTCGAGCGAATTGAGCTGGACGGTGCGGATCCCGGCTCGATAAAGGGTGTCCAGGCCCGGATCGTCGCTGCGGAAATATGCCCCACCGGTGCGCGGATACAGGTACTCGCGCACCTCAAGTCGGTTCAGCCTGACCGACGCAGCTTGGTCTGCGTGGACGACGAGGTGCAGGTAGCGCAAGCCATTGAGTTCCAGGGCCGCGAATTGGTCATCGGTCCCCGCTGCCACGTAGCGGGCACCCGTCTCGGGATCCTCCCCTGACCAGGCCAATTCGGGACGGAACACCTTCTCGCGATAATGCATGTCCACGACAGTGCCCGCAGGGGCATTGAGATCAAGTTCGACGAACCCTGCGACGATCCGCCCGAAATCCACCGAGAAGTGGTGCACCTGTCCGGCTGTGATTTCGAAGCTGGCAGGCAGCTCGGCAGTGTGGGTGCTGATGACGTCCGCCAGGAGTGCCTGGGTCACGCGGGTGACTGGATGATCACCCTTCCAGCCTGGGGCGTTACGAGTCGAGGAATCGAGCACTCGCGCGGCCCCCACCCGTTCGCCGCCGAGCTGGGAGATGCCTCGAGGAAGGAGGCGGTTGAAGGGATACGTCGGAGGCCTGGTCTCACCAAGACTGGCTGGATGGATCGCCGGCAGCAGCGGCGCGTTGCGCCAGTCCGAGTCATCGAAGTCGACGTCATGCCATCCTCGCGGGACTTCGCGGGCATCAACGATCTCCACCGGCACGCCTTCGCCGGCGTGGGTCCCGGCCAGCAGCGACCATGCATCTGATCGCTGCACCCGCCAGCTCTCATCGGAAACCAGCATCCGGTCGCCGACCTGCGCTTCGAAGACCAGTGCCGCGTCGGTATTGGACCCCGCTGGCGCTGGCTGCCAGAACGACATCGGCCGCCCGTAGTAGGTGACGAGAACGGCAACGAGGTTTCGGCCAACAGACAAGTAAGGTGCCAGGTCGTAGCTGTCGCAGCGGTGCCGGTACGGCTGGGAGCGTGCCGGGCCACGTCCAACCTCCTGGCCGTTCACCCACAGTACGTACCGGGAGTCGGCGCTGATGCGAGTCGGCGCCTCAGCTGGAAGCACCTCGACATCAAATGTCCTCCGGAACATGCAGCGGGAGAACTCGCGACTGGATTCGACACCAGTCAAGAAGTCTGCGGGAGTGCCGGTCGCCGGCCTCGGTTGGTGCCCAATCCAGTGACCAGACCAACGCGGAGACTGGGTGCTACGTGCCGACGGGGTAATCCTGCGCATACCACTCCTTAGCCTTGAAATGTTTCAGACTGTGATTCCGCTGGGCAGTGCCTGTGGTTGCAGGACAGGTCACCCGATCCGTCGCGCGGAGGTTGAGGAGAGGTGATGTTGACCGCTGCCGAACTCCTGCGTCGGCGTATCGGGCAGCTGCACCACAGCCGTCACAGCCTTGGGAACGGTGATGTCAAGCTCGATCGGTCCGTCATCGTCCCGCGACCAGGAGACCGCAATCTTGCCGTGCCTGGTCTCAAGAGAGGAGCGTGCCCACAGAATGCCGCCGCCTGGCTGAGGGGCAATCAGCACCCTGGAGTAACCAGGCTCGATTGGCGCAATGCCACCAATAATCTGATGCATCCAGTACGCCACCGCGCCGAAGGCATAGTGATTGAAGCTCGTCATCTGGCCCGGGTTGATGGTGCCGTCGGGCAGCATCGAATCCCAGCGCTCCCAAATCGTTGTCGCCCCCATCGTGACTGGATAGAGCCAAGATGGGCATTCGGTTTGGAGTAGCAGTCGGTAGGCATCGTCAAGATGACCTGTCTTGGTCAAAGCATGTGTGATGAACGGTGTCCCCGCGAAGCCGGTTTGAATGTGGTAACCACTCTTGGCGACGAGGTCGGCGAGTCGCTTGCCCGCGAGCTGCTCATCTTCAGGATCCAGCAGCCCGAAAACGATGGCCAGCGCGTACGTTGTCTCGGCATCGCTGTGGATGATGCCTTCAGGCTTGACGTAATGGTCGTCGAAGGCGGCCCGCGTTCGTTCGGCAAGGCTGCCAAAGTGCTCAGCGTCCTCCTGACGACCAAGCAGCATTGCGGCATCTCGCAAGATATGCGCATCTCGGTACAGGCAGGCCGTCGCCACAACACCGTTATCTGCCTTGGTCAGGAAAGGCTCTTCGGGGGGTGCGGTGGGATCAAGCCAATCGCCGAATTGAAATCCCCCTTCCCACAATCCTTCGGGGGTAAGCAGGGATTCGATGCGTCGGACATGGGCCACCATCGAGTCGAACTGATCAGCAAGGACT
>DATEWO010000205.1:0-2246 GCA_035257925.1 Propionibacteriaceae bacterium
CAAACCGGCGCGCCAGAGACCGAGCGTGGCGACTGGGATAGCCAACAGAGACGTGACAAAGGCCGGAACCATGAGGACTGCAAAGCCTGGCAGCTTCTCGGTGGCAGTCTGGCCATTGAAGGCGGCCTCCACACCGGCAACATGTTCAACACCGACGCTGAAGTAGTCGAGCACCACCAACCCGGGCAGAGTGCTGAGGCCAAGCACGGCTAACACTCCGGCGACGTTCGCGATCCACGCGCCGCGCCGCCGCACGAGGCCAACCATGGCATAGGCGACGGGGGCGAATAACGCGAAACCGTAGTGGATCAGATTTGTATGTAAGCCCTGACGACCTTCGTTGGCCGCGTACCCCTGAATCAGCTCCCGACCCTCCGCGCTCGGCACAGGATCAACGAACATGGAGACCAGGACAATGACTCCGCTGAATGCCGCGGCGAGGATCACCGCCCAGCGTCGAAAAGACAGTGCAGAGATCTTCATGGCGGGCAGATTAGTAGATGCACTCGCTCTTCACCGCCAAGTTGCACTCATGTTCTGCCGCCTGAACCGGAGGGCAGGGTAGCTGCTCCATCTCGGTAGCTGCCAAAGCGAGTCCACGTATAGCTTTACGATCTGCCCCGTCGCTGGCGGAATCGACCCGCATCACTCAGTTGTCATCCAGGCGCTTCGTGGTGCACCCCGCAGGGACACGTGGTGAGGCCGCGGCCGGAGAATTAGGGTTGGGTATGCGCACGGTGTGGCAGCGTCTCGCTGCGCTCTGCCTCGCCGCGATCATGGTCGCATCCTGCTCGGCGCCGCCGGACGACTCACCTGCTCCAGTCACCAGCAGCCCGCCTCCCGTCGACTATCAAGCACTTGAAGAAGCCATCGAGACCAAGATCATGTCGGGCTCGGTCGGCTGGCAGACGATTGAAGCCGTCCTGGTGAACGTCGACGGGGAGACCAGGATCGCGCACTACCGCAACGGCCGGAAGCCCGACGAAGCCTTGCACGTCTGGTCGGTCACCAAGAGCGTCACCTCCGCCTTAATCGGGATCGCCCTAGATGAGCAGATCATCGGCAGCCTTGACCAGACCCTCGACGAGCTGCTGCCGAAGTACCGGCGATTCATGACGGTCGAGGAGAAGCAGATCAGCTTGCGTCAGCTGATGGACATGACGGCTGGCTTCCCGCCCGACGAGCCGCGCGACGTCATCTGGAAGGTCTTTCAGCATGATCAGAATCCGGTGCCGCTGATCCTCACAGAGGGCCTATCCGTACCGCCCGGGGAGGTCTTCCAGTACTCCAGTCGAAGCTCCCACCTCGTGTCTGCAGTGCTACAAGCGGCGCTTGAGCGCGCCAATGAGGAGCGGTTCCCCACCGTGCTCGCCTACGCACGGGCGAAGCTCTTCGACCCGTTGGAGATTGACACCCGCCCGGCGTACGAAAAGCCAGTGGTACTGCCCACACCGCTGTCCTACGACACAATGTCTACGTTCGGGTGGGGCACGGACGCTGCCGGGCTGCACAGCGCCTGCTGCCTCTTGCGGCTCCGGCCCGTCGACATGATCAAGATCGGGGAGCTCTACCTCAACGACGGCGTCTGGCAGGGCAAACAGATCCTGCCGCAGGGCTGGGTCAAGCAGTCGACCACCGTCGGCCCGCTCAGCCCCGAGTACGCGCTGATGTGGTGGCGGATGGCCGTCATCCCGGCGACTGACAACCCGACCCCATACGACACGCTGATCGCACGCGGAAGCGAGGGTCAGCTGATCGCCATCGTCCCGGACCGTCACCTTGTGGTAGCGGTCGGTTCCGTACCCACAAAGGACTACGCGATCGCTAGCTCCGACGTCTCGTTCCTGCTTACTGACGTCATCCTTCCGGCCTTGTCCTAGCGACTTAACACGCCTCTGAACGTGTGATCCGCAGATCGGCGTGTCCCGCGACATGCCAGAGTGGGGCATGCTCGATGTAGGACTTTCTCCAGACTCGGTGGGGCCACGGATCGTTGATTCATTCCGGGCGTGTTTGTCCTCCGTCTTGGAGATTGCACTTGGCGAGGTGCCCCAGCAGCAGGAGAACCTGCGTGCCGCGGTCACGCAATGGCGGACGTGGCTTGCCGGGCTAGGCATCGGCCTGGTCCCGATCGCCAATGCATCGAAGTTCCAGTGGCCCGGGTACTGGATAGCCGTCCTCGACGCGACTCCCGAATCCAATGAGCAGACGGCTGTGCTGATGTTCGGCTCACCGCCTGGCGCCGT
>DATEWO010000206.1:0-12048 GCA_035257925.1 Propionibacteriaceae bacterium
CCTTGGTGAACGCTCGCACCGCGCTTTCCGTAGCTGTCTTAGGAAGCGTTGGGCGGTCTCCTTGTCGCGGGAGTAGACCCGTGACAGCGATGAAGACGGTGCAAGACCAGACCAAGTGGCCGTCCCTGTCACCCTACGCCGACTTGACGCGATTTAGGCGAACAAGAATCACCGGCTGACGGTCGCTCCGATCAACGGTCGGTCGCTCGGCTCAGGCCGACGTTCGTCCAGGGTTGGAGCGATGCTAGGTTCGGAGGTAGCGCTCCTACCGAACCGATTCAGGCTGCTCACAGCGTTCCTGCGCGGTACCGACGACCGGCATTCGCCGTTGATCCCTTCCGCCGGAGCTGACCCAGGAGGTCCGAGATGACAGTCAACGCCACCAATGTAAAAGATGCCGAAGAGCTGGAGAGGGTGCTCGACGACCTCATGGAGGTTGAGACGTTCGACCCTCCAGCCCAGTTTCGCGAGCAGGCCCTGATTCGTGACCCGGATATCTACGCCCAAGCCAATGCGGACCCGGAAGCGTACTGGGCCGCTCGGGCGCGCGAGCTTCACTGGCACCGGCCGTTCACGAAGGTGCTCGACGACTCGAACCCGCCCTTCTTCAAATGGTTCGCAGACGGCGAGCTGAACGTCTCCTACAACTGTGTGGATCGCCACGTCGAGGCGGGCCATGGCGACCGCGTGGCGTATCACTGGCATGGTGAGGAAGGCGAGGCGCGAGCGATCACGTATGCCGACCTGCACCGAGACGTACAGCGACTGGCCAGCGGGCTGAAGGATCTTGGCGTGGCCAAGGGCGACGTGGTAGCCATCTTCCTGCCCATGATCCCTGAGGTCGTGGTCGCGATGCTCGCCTGTGCGCGAATCGGCGCCCCGCATAACGTTGTCTTCGGTGGCTTCTCTCCTGAGTCAGTTCGGGATCGGATGGAGGTTTCGGACGCGAAGGCGCTCATCACGGTTGATGGCGCGCGGCGAAAAGGGAAGACAGCACCCATCAAGAGTGTGGTCGACCGAGTCGTGTCAGATTTGCAAAGCCTTCAGACCATCATCGTGGTGCGCGCGACCGGAACCGATTGCGCGATGCAGGAGGGGCGAGACGTCTGGTACGACGAGCTGCTGACTCGCAGCGCACCGAGCTGCCCCGCAGACCCCATGCCGGCCGACCACCCGTTATTCATCCTCTACTCCTCTGGTTCGACCGCACAGCCGAAGGGCATCGTTCACACGTCGGGCGGCTATCTCACCGGAGTGGCCGCCACTCAGCGGGACGTGTTCGACCTCCGACCGGATTCTGATGTCTTCTGGTGTTCAGCCGATGTCGGATGGGTGACCGGGCATTCCTACATCGTCTATGGTCCGCTGGCCAACGGCGCCACCAGCGTGATGTTCGAGGGTGCGCCCGACTACCCTGCAAAGGACATCTGGTGGGACATCATCGAGCGCTACGGCGTCACGATCTTCTATACCGCGCCGACGGCGATCCGCGCCTGCATGAAGTGGGGCGTCGAAAACCCGAACAAGCATGACCTGTCGTCCTTGCGCCTACTCGGGTCTGTCGGGGAACCGATCAACCCCAAGGCGTGGCTTTGGTATCACAAGGTGATCGGGCACGAGCGCTGTCCTGTCGTCGACACCTGGTGGCAGACCGAAACCGGCCAGATCATGATCGCGCCTTTGGCCGGCATCACCCCGGCGAAGCCCGGCTCGGCCGCGCACCCACTGCCGGGGATCAGCGCAGCGCTGGTGGACCAGGACGGGAACGAGATGAAGGAAGGCACGGGGCTGTTGGTGATCACCCGGCCGTGGCCGTCCATGTTACGCACGCTGTACGGCGATGATGAGCGATTTGTGTCGACGTATTTCGGCCGCTTCGGACCGCACACCTACCTGGTCGGCGACGCCGCCCGCCTCGACAATGATGGCTACCTCTGGATCATTGGGCGCACTGACGACGCGATCAATGTGTCAGGTCACCGACTGTCCACCGCTGAGATCGAGTCGGCCATTGTCGCGCATGAGAAGGTCGCAGAAGCTGCCGTCGTCGCCGAGCCGGACAGCTTGACCGGCCAGGCAATCGTCGCCTTTGTCACACTGAACGGTGATCTTGAGGGCAACGACCAGGTGGCCGCAGAGATTCGCGAGCATGTGGCGACACGGATCGGTAAACTGGCCAGACCGAAGTCGATCATCTGGGCCGACGACCTGCCGAAGACCAGATCCGGGAAGATCATGCGGCGCCTGCTCCGGGACATTGCCGAGGGACGTGACCTCGGAGACATGACCACGCTGAGCGATCCGGCGGTGGTTCGCGAGCTCCAGGCGAAGGCGGCCGCCAGGGGGAAGGCAAAGTAGCACGAGGTGCAAGTGCCGGTCGCTCGGTCCGGCCTTTCTTGCCGATAGCGACCATTCGCCGTCAGGTCGTGGGCCACGAGTACGTCGGGTTCTGGTACAGGGGTCTGGCTCCCCAACGGTGCGGAGGCGGTCTCCGTCCAAGATGCGGCGATCCACGGCGCTCGCCCGCCGAAGACATCGTCGCGGTCGAGCGAGTGGGGCTTGTTCACTCCGATCTCGAAGACCGACCACCGCATCAGCAACTCCATCGACCCAAGGCGAGCAGGGGCCGCCAGAGTGACGCGGCGCGAATGTCTTACCGCCGTGACACTCTGTTTGCTTTTCGACATCAATCGCCGCCCATCGCTTTAGTGCTCGAGCGGCGCGGACGACGGCTTCGGCGGCAAGTTGCGTGGTCGATCCGCCGACGGCCCTCGAACGTGCTGGCGCCGTCCGCCACGAATGCACCGCCACCCGAGTTTGCGGATCGCAACGGCTCAATGCCGCGGTTAGGTGAACGCAGGCCGGGGAGGTGCAGCGTCGGGTTGATGGCGCCGCGCCGGGCATAACATCGAGCGCCGTCGACACACGCGGGTTCAGGTCAGACGGCGCGTTCATGGACGTAGCACCAGCGCGGGCGTGCGTCGCCTTGCAGTGGGCCGGCGACGGGGTGGTCGGTCTCTTCGTAGTGGGCTCTGGCGTGCTGGTTTGGTGAGTTGTCCGAGCATGCTACCCAGCCGCAGGACATGCACAGCCACAGTTCGACCCAGCCTTCCCCGTGCTCCCGGCACTGTGGACATCCGGTGGAGAGGGGCTCGACGTTGGGGGCGGCGGCAACGTGAGCGCAGCGGCGCGGGCCGCCGGTGTGGTCCGCGCGGTGGATCGATTGTGGCATCACGGTCCTCGTCTTGCTGTCCGTAGGCATGTGTGGCCATGCCTAGCCAACTCTCGCCGGGGCGCGAGCGAAACGGCCAATGTGCGCAGCGTTCATCACCCGAGATGATGAGCGGAACCGTCGTTTCGACTTCGGGGACTGGACTGGGCCACTGCGAACCAGCAAACTGATCGGAGCGGAGTGACTCCACTGCAACGACTGAGCAGGGGGTGGAGCGCATGGAGCTTCGGCAGCTGCGCTACTTCGTCATCCTTGCCGAGGAACTGCATTTCGGCCGGGCGGCGGCACGCGAGCACATCGTCCAGTCCGCGCTGAGCCAGCAGTTGCAACGTCTGGAGCGGGAGCTGGGAGTGCTCCTGATCGAGCGTACGACACACCACGTGCAGCTGAGCCCGGCCGGCGCCGCCTTCCTGATCGAGGCGCGGCAGATCCTCGCCCATGTCGATCGGGCGGCGGTGGCCGCCCAGCGGGCCGCTCGTTCGACACCTAGCCTGCGGGTTGGGATCGTCGACGCCAGCTACGACTCGATGCCGCTGATCCTGCACGCGATCCAACAGCGCTTCCCCGATCTGGAGATCCACCAGATCGAGGCAGGTGTGCCTGAGCAGTTCCAGCGACTGATGGACGGGCGGCTGGATGTAGGGCTCGGGCGGGCTTCGCTGGCCCCGCCGACGGTGGCCTCCGAGTTGTTCCGCCTCGACCCGCTCGGGGTGCTTGTCGCCGAGGAGCACCGCTTCGCGGCGCTGTCCGCCGTCCCGGTCGCCTCGCTGGCCGCGGAGCCGCTACTGCTCGCCGAGGAGGAGCGGGCCCCGGAGTTCAACCAGTTCGTGATCGAGCTGTGCCGCTCGGTGGGCTTCGCCCCGACGCCATACAGGGGGACCGTCGAAAGTATCCGAGCGTCGCTTGACCTGGTCGTGGGGCAGCAGTGCGTACTCTGTGCGCCGTCCTCATGCGTGTCGCCGCCGACGGGGATCGTGTGGAAGCCTTTGGTAGCTCCGCCGTCGCGCTATCCGTGGTCGGTGCTGTGGCGGGTCGGTGACTCCTCCCAGCACGTCCGCGCGCTCGTCCGATGCGCTCGTACGCTGTCACAACAGCTCGGCTGGCTGGAACCGCAGGGTCAGGTGGCGAGCTCAGCGTGATCCCAGCGTGTTATCGGCGATTGTGATCGGTCGTGCTCCGATCCGCCCTTTCCCGAGTGCCATAGGCGCGGCATCCTGAGGGGGTGCGCCGGCTCGCATCCGGCCCAGCAACGACACCAGCGATCCCTGGCCGCCAGCAAAGCCGTTGCCTGCGCTGATGAGGTGCTGAACGGCATCACATGATGGGCTCCAACGCCCGCACCCGCGAAGACTCGGGTCAGGCACGGATCGTCCTCGACGGTTCAGCGCCCATTGCTTGTGGCCGCGTCAGCCAGCAGGCCACATAGCTCAGTACAACCGCAGGTGCGACACCGCACCGATCTGGAGGATTCATGACCGCCACAGTTGATTTTCCCGTTGAGCCGCAGGTTAAAGAGTTCACCGCCCGTCGGTGGCAACTGCTCATCAACGGCGAGTGGGTGAAGGCCAAGTCCGAGCTGACCTTCCAGACCCGCAACCCGGCCACCGGCGAGCTACTGGCCGAGTGCGCGCAAGCCGACGAGGTCGACATCGACCGGGCGGTCAGGGCCGCGCGGCGGGCATTCGAGACTGGGCCATGGCCGGCCATGACTGCCTCCGAGCGGGGGCGGCTCATCTGGAGGCTCGGCGATCTGGTGACCGAACACCTGGAGGAACTCGCCGAGCTTGAAACCCTCGACAACGGAAAGCCGATCAGCGTCACCCGCACGGTCGATGTGCCTCTGACGGCCGAACTGTTCCACTACATGGCCGGTTGGGCCAACAAGCTGGAGGGCAACACGATCCCCCTGTCGGTGCCGTACACCCCCGGGGCGATGTACCACGCGTACACGCTGCGGGAACCGTTGGGGGTGGTGGGGCAGATCGTCCCGTGGAACTTCCCGCTGCTCATGGCTTCCTGGAAGCTGGGTCCCGCCCTTGCCGGGGGCAATACGGTGGTGTTCAAGCCGGCCGAGCACACCCCGTTGACGGCGCTGCGCCTGGGCGAGCTGATCATGGAGGCCGGTTTCCCCGAAGGTGTGGTCAACGTCGTTCCGGGGCCGGGGCCGATCGCCGGGGAGGCCCTGGCCGCTCACCCGGACGTGGACAAGATCGCCTTCACCGGCTCCACCGCGGTCGGCAAACGCATCATCGAGGCCGCCAAGGGCAACCTGAAGAAGGTAACGCTGGAACTGGGCGGCAAGTCGCCGAACGTGGTATTCGCCGACGCCGACATGGATCTGGCGATTCCCGGTGCGGCAAGCGCGATCTTCTTCAACCACGGCCAGGTTTGCTCGGCCGGGTCGCGTCTGTATGTCGAGAAGAGCGCCTTCGACGAGGTGACCGAGGGAGTAGCCGAGCAGGCAAAGCAGATGAAGGTCGGCCCCGGCATGGATCCGGCCACCGAGATGGGCCCGCTGGTGGCCGAGGAGCAGTTGGACCGGGTCTGGGACTACGTCGAGTCCGGGTTCGCCGAGGGCGCTCGGGCGTTGAGCGGCGGTCGGAAGATAGACGGCCCCGGCTACTTCATAGAACCGACCGTGCTCGTGGACACCAAACCGAACATGAAGGTGGTGCGCGAGGAGATCTTCGGGCCCGTTGTAACCGCCCACCCCTTCTCCCGGGAGAACGACGTACTGCCGGCGGCCAACGACACCATTTACGGCCTGGGCTCCGGGATTTGGACCAAGGATCTGAGCAGGGCACACCGCATGGCCGCACAGCTGCATGCCGGCACTGTCTGGGTCAACTGCTACAACATCTTCGACGCCGCACTGCCGTTCGGCGGCTACAAGGAGTCCGGGTGGGGCCGCGAAATGGGCCACGAGGTCCTCAATCTGTACACCCAAATCAAGTCCGTGTGTATGCGGCTGTGACAATGCTCAGCCCTGTCTGACGGTGCGCAGGGGACCGTTCGCGCATAACCGGCCGGTCCCCTGGTCAGCACCCAGGTAGCAAAGGAGACAATCCATGAAGGCAGCCGTCGTCCACGATTTCACCAAGCCCCTCAGCCTCGAGGATGTGCCGAAGCCCGAACCCGGCCCGGGCGAGGTCCTCGTCAAGGTCGAGACCGCGGGCCTGTGCCACACCGACATCCACGCGGCCCACGGCGACTGGCCCGTCAAGCCGACTCCTCCGTTCATCCCCGGTCACGAAGGTGTCGGGATAGTCGAGCAGGTCGGGCCGGGCGTCAGCACGCCGCAGGTGGGTGACCGGGTCGCAATGCCGTGGCTCGGCGAGGCGTGCGGGGTCTGCGACTACTGCATCGACGGGTGGGAGACTCTGTGTGAGAAGCAGGTAAACACCGGCTACGGCATTGACGGCTCATACGCCGAATATGCAACTGCGAACGCGGCCTACATCGCTCAGGTTCCCGACGCGGTGGACCCCCTCGACGCGTCAGTGCTGACGTGCGCCGGAGTGACGACATACAAGGCAGTCAAGCTCTCCGGGGCACGCCCCGGGTGGCTCGTGGCCGTGTTCGGCATCGGCGGACTCGGCCATCTCGCGCTGCAGTACGCGAGGATCAGCGGCGCCACCGTGGTCGCGGTCGACATCAACGACGAGAAGCTGGAGCTCGCGAAGGAGCTCGGCGCCGACCATGTCGTGAACGCCCTGACCGAGGACCCGGTGCAGGCCATCCAAGACCTCGGTGGCGCGCACGCGGCCATCTCCGTGGCCGTCGCCCCAAAGGCCTTCGAGCAGGCCTTCGGGTCGCTCCGCCGGGGCGGCACCCTGGTCTTCGTCGCCCTACCGGCGGACAACCGCGTCAGCCTGCCGATCTTCGAGACCGTCCTGAACGGCATCACAGTCCGCGGGTCGATCGTGGGAACCCGCAAAGACCTCGCTGAGGTGTATGCGATCCACGCGCAGGGCCGAACCCGAGTGATCCACGAGACCCGCAAGCTCGACGAGGTCAACGAGTGCTTCGAAGAGGTCGAGAAGGGCAATGTCAAAGCTCGCATCGTCTTCGACCTGCGCTGACCACTAGCAGAACCCCCGCTGGGCGCCGAAGCTGCCACGGTCGAGCTGCAGGACAACTCCAAGCCAGCGTGCGTCGCGGAGCTAGTGCTCCGCTTTTATGGCTGACATAGTGAGAGAGGACCACATCTCAGCGTCGATCTACTCAAGTATCAACCGATTCAAAGAAGGGTGTTGAGAAATGGCCCAGGCGAAGAAGCCACAGCAGGAGAATGAGCCCAGTGGTCCCATGTCACCGGAGCAGGCGTCTGAGCAGGCACGGGAGTTTGGTGACCAGGTGGCAGGCCAAGCCCGGGAGATGGGTGAGCAGGCCGGTGAGCAGATGCGCCAGTTCGGCGAGCAGGCCCGGGCGCTCAACGAGCAGATCCTCGAGACCACGACCAAGGTTGGGGAGGATGCGGTGCAGCGTTACGTTGGCTGGCTGCAGACGATCGCCGAGGAACAGCGCAAGCTTGCGTCATCTCCGCAGGTGAGTGAGATGGACTGGTTCGCCTCGATGTTGAAGGCGCAGGCAGACTTCACTCAGCAGTTCGCCAAGATGGTGGGCAGCACCTCGTTCGGGCGGCAGTCCCAGAGCTAGTTCGCCACCTGCCGCCACTGGCGCGGCGCGTTGCCAAGTTCGGCATCGATAGCAGCCGCAGCAGCGCGGACAGCCGGCAGCATCTCGCGACGCCGGGCAGAGGAGAAGCGCACACTCGGAACGGAGACGGAGATCGCCGCCACCCGGCCGCCCGCCGCCGTGCAATGGAATACCATTGCGACGATTTCCTCGTTCGCTCTCACCGCGGTTTAGCCATACTTGCGTCTGCTGGTTGTGTTGAGATCTCGACGCAAGAGGGCGAGCTCATCGGGACCCAATCCGAGTTCTGGAACCCTTGACGGGGGTAGAGCCGGTCGAACTCTGCGGCGGGCAGGTCAGCCAGCAAGGCCTTGCCGTCGGACGTCAGGTGGGCGGGAGGAACAGCGCCGGTGCGCGCGGTGACTCGTAGGGGGTGCTCTCAGCTTCGACGCTGGTGAGAAAGCGGACATCGCGACCTTGCCGAACCACGAGGTGGCAGGTTTCATCGAGCTGCTGTTGCAGCCAATGCAGGTGGGGAACGGCGATGACCACCAGTTCTTGCGAGGTCCAGTGTGAGTTCGAAGATCCGCCATCGCCGGGCCTTGGCTGGTACGTGCGATCGGCCCGTTCAGCTCTTCTTGTACTTGAAGGAGAGCCGTAGCTTGGTGCGGTAAGTGATGCCACCGTTGCCGTCGATATGGATGTCTTGTTCGACAACTTCGGCAACTCTCAGGTCGCGGAGCGTCTCACGGGCTGTTTTCACCGCCGCCGCGGCGGCATCCTCCCACGACTCGGTGCTGGTCCCAATAAGCTCGGTAACCCTGTAGACGCTCATGACATCCTCCTTCAAGATCAACCGCCGATCGGAACGGCTGGGACACTGGGGATCTATTCAGAGCTGCGTCCTGATCGTTTCAGAAACCGCAACGCAGGACAAAGCGGAGGCCATGGCAACGGGACGACTCAACACGCTTGTGGTCCGCCTTCGTTAGCGCCAATCAGAAGGCGCCACCACACCGCTGAACTAGTGCGTGGTCACGGCCCGCCGAACGATCATGGACACGCTCGGTTCCGGTCGCGGCAGCCGATGACTCAGCCGAACGGCAGATCGACCGCATCGATGACTCGGCAGCGTCGAGAGAAGGGGCTCTCGGCCTTCCCTCAGTACCAACTGCTCTGATCGTCCACCCGATAGCACCATGGGTTCGGCGAGATCGCCGACCTGGCTCACGTCATCGCCCTATGCACCGACTCTGGCAACTCGGAGCCTACGCGGTCAGCCAGGCCGTCGAGCTCGGTACGGAGCGCGGTTGGGAGCATCGGGCCCAACACGGCGAACCAGTCCTCGATCAATGCCAGCTCGGCCCGCCATTCCTCGGCATCTACGGTGAGCACAGCCTCCAGTACCTCAGGCGGCAGGTTCAGGCTGTCGACATCGAGTGCGCCGGGCGCCGGCACGGAGCCGACCGGCGTCTCGACGGCCTGCGCCCGACCCTCCAGGCGCTCGACGATCCACTTGAGTACCCGGCTGTTCTCACCGAATCCGGGCCAGAGGAAGTCCCCATCGGCGGACTTGCGGAACCAGTTCACGTAGAAAATGGCCGGCATGCTTTCTCGGTGCTCTGCGCCCAGCTGAAGCCAGTGCGCGAAGTAGTCGCCGGCCGCGTAGCCGAGGAATGGCAGCATAGCCATCGGGTCGCGTCGCACCACACCGACCGCGCCGGTCGCGGCCGCGGTGGTCTCGCTGGACAGCGTCGCACCCAGAAACACGCCATGCTGCCAGTCCCGCGCCTGTGCCACGAGTGGCACTGTGTCCGCCCGACGCCCGCCGAAGATGATGGCGTCGATCGGGACTCCGGCCGGATCGCTGTACTCGGGCGCCAGTATCGGGCACTGTGTCAGGGGTGTGCAGAACCGGCTGTTCGGGTGGGCCGCCGGCCCGGTGGCTTCTGCCGGCGTCCAGCTTTGCCCGCGCCAGTCGGTCAGATGCGCCGGTGGTTCCTTGGTCATGCCTTCCCACCACACGTCCCCGTCGTCGGTCAGCGCCACGTTAGTGAAGATGGAGTTGCCGCGGTCGATTGTCGCGATGGCGTTGGGGTTCGTCCGCTGGCTGGTGCCCGGGGCGACGCCGAACAGTCCGTATTCGGGATTGGTCGCGTACAGCCGGCCGTCGGCGCCGAAACGCATCCAGACGATGTCGTCGCCTAAGGTCTCTGCCGTCCAACCCGGCAGCGTCGGACGCAACATGGCCAGGTTCGTCTTCCCACAGGCGCTGGGAAAGGCGGCCGCGAGATGGTAGCTCCGCCCCTCAGGCGAGGTTAGTTTCATCAGCAACATGTGCTCGGCTAGCCACCCTTCGTCGCGAGCGATGACTGAGGCGATCCGCAGTGCGTAGCACTTCTTGCCGAGCAGCGAGTTGCCGCCGTAGCCGGAGCCGTAGGACCAAATCGCCCGCTCTTCGGGGAAGTGGCTGATGTACTTCACCTCGTTGCACGGCCAAGGGACGTCTGCCTGCCCCGGTTGGAGCGGCGCACCTACCGAGTGCAGGCAGGCCACGAAGTCGGCCTCCCCGTTGGCGGTCATGGCGGCCAACACGGAGCTGCCCATCCGGGTCATGATTCTCATGCTGACCACTACGTACGGGGAGTCGGTGATCTCCACCCCGAAGTTTGGCTGCTCGGCGTCAAGCGGACCCATACAGAACGGCACCACGTACATGGTCCGGCCGCGCATGCAGCCGCGGTACAGATCGGTCATCACCCGCTTCATCTCGGTCGGCGCTACCCAGTTGTTGGTAGGGCCGGCGTCGTCGGACTCGGCCGAGCAGATGAAAGTGCGGTCCTCGACCCGGGCGACGTCGTCGGGGTCGCTCCGAGCCAGGTAAGAGTTGGGCTTAGCGGCCGGGTTGAGTCGGATCATGGTGCCGGCCTCCACCAGCCCGTCGGTGAGCTTGGTCCACTCCGCCTCGGAGCCGTCGCACCAATGGATAGCCTCCGGCTCGGTGAGTTCGGCGACCTCGGCCACCCAGGCCAGCAGACCACGGTGGCTGGTCGGAGGCGTCGGGGTTGGCGGTGCAGGCACCGGCGCGGGCCGACCGGATTCGCGGATTGCGGTCATCACGTCACCTTGTGAGTAGTACCAGTAGTGTCGGTGGTCTGAAGACTAGACCTGGGTCCGGGGCGGCCAGACTGGTGGCTGTAGCCGTAGCTGGTCACGAAAAAGGGGTCCTCACCCAGACAGCCGTGCTCGAGGATGTCTCGGGCCGCCGTGACCTGCCAGCGCTGATCGGGATCGGTGTTTTCGAGTGTCTGCTCGACCTCCTCTGCCAGCATCGCTGCGGGCAGCAGTGTGGTCATGGGAACTCCTCTGTCGCGGTGGTCCTGGCCCCAACTCTCGTCTTTGTCAGTAGTCCAGTCGGAAGTCTGGTCTGGTCAAGATCCGAGGTTCTTGACAGATCCGAGGACTTGCAGAATTCTGCGACAGCGGTTGAGATCGAGACATGACATCGTCGCCGCGCACACAGCTGTCAACTTTTGCAAATTTTATTACGTCGCCTATGTACTCATGTTGGTCCTGGGCCTCCGGCGTGGAGAAGTTTTAGGACTTGGCTGGGACGATGTCGATCTTGATGCGGGCAAGGCAATCATCGCCTGGCAGCTTCAGCGAGTCCGGGGACAACTCTTGCGGCGACCTACCAAGACTGCTGCATCGGACTCAGCTCTGCCCCTCCCACGGATCTGTGTCACGGCGCTGGAATCGCGCCGCGATACCGAACGGCAGCTGCGTGCCAAGGCGCAAGCGTGGCGTGAGTCGCATCTTGTGTTGACAACTCCACTTGGAACTCCTGTCGATCCACGTAACTTCCATCGCGCCTTCATCGCACGATGCAGGAAGGCTGGCGTTCCCGTTACAACGGTTCACGCAACTCGTAAGGCCTGCGCCTCACTTCTGGTCGCCCTGGACGTCCATCCTCGGGTGGCGATGCAGATCCTGCGGCATAGCCAGATCGCGGTGACGATGGATGTATATAGCCAAGTCACCAGTGACGCCACTTCGAGGGCGTTAAAGCGCCTCGGCGAGGAACTTGAAGGCCGTTGAGCGGCGCCGTCGTTGCTGTACTTTGTTGCTGTACTCAAGCCGAAACGGGTTCACCGAAGCCTTGGAAAGTGGCTCTGACT
>DATEWO010000207.1:0-3146 GCA_035257925.1 Propionibacteriaceae bacterium
TGGCCGGGTCGGACACGGATCACTGACAGCGGCCGGTCAGTCAAGTTGGGAAGCATGCAAGCGTGTACCGCGTCGAGGTAGTCGATCAGGTCCCGCTTGGTCGCGCCCGCCCCATCGAAGAGCTCCTGATCGAGATGGGTAAACGAGACGTCATCTGGCAATCTGCTTCCGCCGCTCATGGATCAATCATCAGCCCACCATGCGCCCTGAGCCTGTCGAAGGGGCGCTTCGACAGGATCAGCGCTCATCTGCGGCCTGATCGGGAAAGTTCTCCGGGAAGTGGCACGCGACCTGATGCCGTGGCACCAGCTCGATGAGCGGCGGCTCCTGGGTTCGACAGATCTCCTGCGCTTTCCAGCACCGGGTGTGGAACCGACACGCCGGCGGCGGCGCGATCGGGCTGGGTACGTCACCGGTCAGCAGAATCCGCTCCCGCTGCTGGCGGCGTCGAGTGTCCGGCACGGGCACGGCTGACATCAGCGCGACCGTGTAGGGATGCATGGGCGCCCGGTACAGAGCCTCCGCGTCGGCCAGCTCGACGATCTTGCCGAGATACATGACGGCCACCCGATCCGAGACGTAGCGCACCACCGACAGGTCGTGGGCGATGATCACGTACGTCAGGTCGAATTCTTCCTGCAGGTCCTCCAGCAGGTTGAGGACCTGCGCCTGAATGGAGACGTCCAGGGCTGAAACTGGCTCGTCAGCAACGATAAGCCGGGGGCGCAGCGCGAGAGTCCGGGCAATGCCGATCCGTTGCCGTTGACCCCCCGAGAACTCGTGGGGGTAGCGGTTGTAGTGCTCGGGGTTCAGTCCGACCGCGGCGAGCAGGTCCTGTACCGCCTTCTTGATTCCTCCCTGCGGCGATACGCCCTGGATGCGGAACGGTGCGCCCACGATCTTTCCGACGGTGTGCCGTGGATTCAGCGAAGAGTAGGGGTCTTGGAAGATCATTTGCATGTCGCGCCGCAATGGACGCAGCTGCGCATCCTTCAGATGCGTGATATCCCGGCCCTCGAAAGTGATCTTGCCTGCTGTCGGCTCCAGGAGACGGGTCAACAGTCGGGCAGTCGTACTCTTGCCGCACCCCGACTCACCGACGATCGAGAACGTTTCTCCCCGCCTGACTGCGAAGTTCACTCCGTCCACCGCCTGAACGGCCCCGACCTGCCGGCGCAAGATCCCGGCGCGGATCGGAAAGTGCTTGATCAGCCCATCGACAATGATCAGGTCGGAGTCGGGCTCGGCATCGGCGGCCGCAGGCTTTTGGGCGGGCGCGGTCACAGCTTCGGCACAATCTCTTGCTCCCAGATCTCCTCGCGGTCGGTCTGGGACAGATGGCACGCCACAGTGTGGCCGGGTTCCACGGGCGCCAGTTCGGGACGCACTTCCTCACTGCGACCTTCGTTTCGACTGGCGTACTCACAGCGAGGATGAAATGGGCAGCCGGGCGGCACCTGGATCAGGCTGGGCGGCGTGCCCTGGATGGCGAGCAGCCGGTCGCTCCTTGTCCGGTCGAAGCGTGGCATCGACCCGAGCAGGCCCCAGGTGTAGGGGTGGGCGGGCTGGTTGAACAACTGATCCGCGCTGCCATACTCCACCGCCCGGCCGGCGTACATCACCAGCACGTCGTCGGCGAGCTCGGCAACGACGCCGAGGTCGTGGGTGATCAGCACGACGGCGGAATTGAATTCGGCTTGCAGGTCGCGGATCAGGTCGAGGATCTGCGCCTGGACGGTGACATCGAGAGCGGTGGTTGGTTCGTCGGCGATGAGCAAGTCAGGATCGCACGACAGCGCCATGGCGATCATGGCCCGTTGCCGCATCCCGCCCGAGAACTGGTGAGGGTAGGCGTCGACGCGGTGGCTCGGCTCTGGGATTCCCACTCGACCCAGCAGGTCGATGGCATGCTTGCGGGCGACCTTCTTGTTCACCGGATTATGAATTCGGTACGCCTCGATGATCTGGTGACCAACCGTGTAGTAGGGGTTCATCGCCGAGAGCGGGTCCTGAAAGATCATGGCCATTCGCTTCCCACGCAGGCTGCGGACGTACTCCGGAGTCTTGCCCAGCAGTTCGTCACCGTCGAGATAGATCTCTCCGCTCAGCTGGGCGCCTGGCCGCTTCTGGTCCGAAGCCGGCCTGGTGTGCAGGCCCATGATCGCCAGGCTGGTGACGCTCTTGCCTGATCCGGACTCACCCACGATGCCCAGAGTCCGGCCGCGGTCGAGGGCGAAGCTCAGCCCGTCCACCGACTTCACCAGACCGTCATCGGTCGGGAAATGCACGCGGAGATCAACAACCTCCAAGAAGGGCTGTTCGTCCGCCTGGCCAGGATGCCGGGTGACTAGATCACGCAGTGCGGAGGTCGTCATTCGAGCCGCACCCGAGGATCGATGACACCGTACAGAAGATCAACGAACAAGTTCGCCATGATCACGAAGAACCCGGCGACAAGGGTGACGCCTAGAATCTTCGGCAAGTCATTATTGAGGATGCCGTCGAGGGCATACTTGCCCAGACCATTGAGCGAAAATGTCTTCTCCGTGAGCACCGCTCCCCCGAGCAGTAGGCCAACGTCGAGGCCGAAGATGGTAAGCACGGGAGTGAGGGCTCCTCTCAGAGCATGCTTGAGGACAACCCTGCGCTCCGGAAGCCCTTTGGCGCGCGCCGTACGGATGTAGTCCTCGGTCATGGTCTCCAGCATCCCGGCCCTGGTCAGCCTGGCGTACTGGGCGGAGAACAAAAAGGCGAGGGTGATCCAGGGCAGCAGCAGCGAGTAGCCCCACTGCGCCGGGTTCTCACTGAAGGGAACGTACGAGCCGCCCGGCGCGGTGATCCGAAGCTGGTAGCTGAAAAATGCCAGCGCGATCAGTCCGGTGAAGAAAATCGGTAGCGACACACCGGCCAGCGCAATGCCCATAGCTCCGCGGTCGAACGCCGTGCCTCGTCGGAGCGCTGAAATCACGCCGATTGAGACACCAGCGACCAGCCAGATGATTGACGCTCCAATGACCAGCGAAATGGTCACCGGGGCGCGATCCAGTAAGTCCGGCCACACCGGCTGGTGGGTGATGAAGGAGTATCCGAAGCAAGGTGCAGGGCAATGCTCCACGCCGGCGCCAAAGTCGTAGTCCGCGCCGACG
>DATEWO010000208.1:0-8913 GCA_035257925.1 Propionibacteriaceae bacterium
GGCTGCACTGAGGTGGGTTGGATCGTCGATGGGGCTGTGATAGTAGGCGCCATCCGCCATGATCGCGGTGTCGTAGCCGTACAGCCCCGCTCGCTCGAACGGCGTGAAGTCGCTGTCGTTCGGCAACGCCTCGAAGGTCGCCTCAGAGCTCGAGTCTGCGAACACCCCCGGCGCCCCCGCCAATACCTCGATGAGCTCGCTGTTCGGCGACGACATGCGGAATGTCATCGGGCCACCGCCCGCGCCACGTGCCTCGTGGTTGAGCACGACGGTCGTCCCGAGCTCCTTCGCGCGCTCCCGTACGAACGCCTCCGCGCCGAGCAGCCCAACCTCCTCGGCGTCGGTGAGCAAGATCATCACGGTGTTCCGGGGTGCACCGGCCCTACTGAGCGCTCTGGCGGTCTCGAGCAGAACACCTACGCCGATCCCGTCATCACCGGCGCCTGGTGACCCGGCGACCGTGTCGTAGTGGGCGGTCAGCAGGACGGTTCCGGTCGGAGCGGTGCCCGGTTTCGTCGCGATCACGTTGCCGACCGCGGCAATCGGCTGGGTGCCGTCGACACCGAAGTCGAACATTCCGATCGATTCTTGGACTTCGGTACGCCACCCCAGGGACTCGAGCTGGTCGACCAGGTAGGCCCTGGCCTCGCCGTGCTGCGCCGATCCCATTGGCCGCGGGTCGTCCGCGACCGCCGAGATCTGAGTCATCGCTCGGGCGGCGCTGAAGGCTTCGGTCGGTTCTTCGGGACCAGCGGGCGCGGTCGGCGCCATCGCGAGCACAGAGGTGATCCCTATAAACAACAGCACCGCCAGCCCCGCCATGCCTACCCAGAAGGAGCGAGGGCGGCGCCTCGACGTCTCACGCATCAGATCTATGGGAACGATGCCTCCTCGACTTCATTTGACCGGATCCATCCGAAACATGTGCCAGTTCCACGCATCAAGCTCGACAAAGAGTCCGTCTACGAGGTCGTCGCCGGGGCGTGTGAAATCCATTGGCACGAGATGCGATCGGTCGGTGAGGTTCCACATGCGGCCCCGCAGGTCGTCCCATGGCGTTCGGATCAGGCCCGCTGCTATGTCAGCGCTGAGATTGACGATGATCAGCCAGCGAGTGTCACCTTCCCAACACCAGGCGACCAGATTTTGGTATCGATCGTCTCCGGGCCATCCGAACCGATCACACAGTTCCCAGCGCCCCTTCCGGAATGTCGGATCCGACAGGAGCGGCAGGAATGAGCGGTAGAACGCGTCGAGCCCGGCATCAGTCGACGCGCCGGGATAGCGGCCAAGGAAGACCGGAAGGTGCACCGCCCATCCCTCAAGTTGGCCGTTATGGATCAGTCTGGCGCCGGTCTGGGTCAGCGCCGCTACCGCGGCCACCTGCGATCGGCTGGAACCGAACGCCGAAGCCGCCCGTGGTTCATCGTGGTTCTCCACGAACCGTACGAGACGGTGCTGATATTCATCGTCGGCCAGCAGATGGAGCCGCACTTGCTCGGCGGGGCCGTGCAGAATCCGGTCATAGAGTCGCTTGTCGTAGCAGTAGTCGAAGCCCTGCTGCTGCAATGACCACTCCAGGTCCCAGTAGGCCTCGGCAATGAAGATGAATTCGGGATGGGTCTCTCGCACCGCGTTGATCACCGTTGGCCAATAGTCGGTGCTCGGAGGTGGTCCGACGCGATCGCCCCAGGTACGCGCAAATACGTCATTCATGACCAGCATTGCCATATCGCAACGAACTCCGTCGCATTGATCACCGATCTCCCGCAACGTCTGGATCACCTCGGCACGCAGCGTCGGAGCAAAGGCATTGAGCTGAACGACATCCGGCCAGGCGGGGAAGTAAGGATCGCGACCATTGGCTAGAACGCGACCGTCAATCTCGACAAACGATGCCGGATCCCTCTCGAGATCTTCGGCGGTGCCAGCCACGAACACCTCCGGTCTAAGCGTGGTCCACGGATGATCAGGAGCCACGTGATTGGGCACGAAGTCCAAGATCAAGCCCATGCCACGCGCCGCTAGTGCCCCGCGGGCCCTGGCAAGTCCAGACCGTCCACCCAAATGATCATCGACAACGTAGCCGCGCACGCAGTACGGGGAACCCACAACGTCGCTTTCTTGCCAGTCAGGAAGAGCGGCTCCGAAGCTGTCCTTCAGGTCATCATTCGACAAGGCGATCACCACACCGGCGGGACTGCGCTGCCAAACACCCATCAGCCAGACGCCGTCGAATCCAAGATTGGCTATCTCATCCCAGTAGCGATCGGGAACCGATCCAAGATCGACAGTGGTCCCCTCGTTCATGCTCATGGCTTCCAGCCAGGGCCAGGTGTTGATCTCGTAAAGAAATGGTTGAGTGATCTTGTCCAGATTCGAAGGCATGTTGCCGCTCCCCCGGTTCCTGGCCCTAGCCGGCTGGACCCGCGGCCATGGTCGTCGCACCCGGTGTTGACGTGGTGTCGTCGAAGAAGAGCATGCGGCGCACCCGACGGGGTGGGTCGATCAGCAGATCTGCAACCAGCGCAGTCCAGCCGGTTTGATGCATCGCCCCGAGCCCGGCGCCATTGTCGCCATGGAAGTACTCGTAGAACAGCAGATTGTCTTTCCATGCTGGATCGGTCTGCATGAGTTCCACGCCCCCGTAAACGGGCCGCCGGCCGTCGCGGTCCGGAAGCCAGATGCTGATCAGACGGTCGGCAAGATCACCAGCGATTTCGCGCAAAGCCAGATGCTGGCCGGATCCGGTCGGATATTCGACCGTGAATTCCGGTCCAAAGAATTCGTCGTACTGCAGCAGGGCGCGAATGACCAGGTAGTTGATCGGGAACCATACCGGCCCGCGCCAGTTGGAATTGCCGCCATACATAGCGGTGTGTGACTCAGCAGGTTCATATTCGATGCTTGCACCGGGCATGCCAGGGACCTGATAAGGCGCGGAGTGGCGCTTTGACAGGGCGCGCAACCCATGCGGAGACAAAAAGGCATCCTCGTGGAACAAAGTCGCGAAGATCCGTGCCAGTTTGTCCGGTGGGACGATGGACACCAGCCCCCGGCGACTGTCTCCGGTCCCGTGGACCCGCCAATCCAGAATCTGCCGATTCCGCGCCTCCATCCTGCGGGCAAACCGCTTACGCAGGCGCTGGATCCGTTCGGTATTTCGAGCTGGCACCGTCATGGCAGGCAGGGCGGGTATCACCCCGACGAGGGTTTGCACCTTGACCGGCTCCCTATTACCGGAGGCATCGGTGAGCAGGTCATAGAAGAACCCGTCATCGGCGTCATAGCAGCCTGAGGCTTCGAGCGCGTCCATGATGAGGACTAGTTGCTCGAGGAACTTCACGACCATGTCCTCATAAACGCTGTCCCGTTGCGCAAGAACTACCGCGACTGCGAGCATCGCGACCGAATAGTAGGCCATCCAGGCGGTCCCGTCTGCCTGATCAAGCTTGACGCCCGCAGGCAGATGAGAGCGGTCAATGGGACTGATGTTGTCGAGTCCTAAGAACCCACCGCCGAAGAGGTTGTTGCCCTCGGGATCCACACGGTTGAGCCACCAGGTGAAGTTCAGCAGCAGTTTCTGGAAGACCCGCTCGAGAAAATCGAGATCAGTGGCGCCGTCAATGACGAAGACGCGAAGTGCGGCCAGCGCATGGACCGGAGGATTGACGTCGTCAAAACTCCATTCGTACGCCGGCAGCGCTCCATTGGGGTGAAGAAACCATTCCCGCAACAACACCAGCAACTGATACTTGGCAAACGCCGGATCCAGGTGTGCCCAGGTGATGGTGTGAAACCCGAGGTCCCAAGCGGCGAACCAGGGATACTCCCAAGGGTCGGGCATGGCCAAGACATCGAAGGAATCAAGCTGGCGCCAGCCGGAATTGCGACCAAATCGATGTCCGGGCGGCGGAGGAGGTTGACCCGGATCGCCGTCCAACCATCGTGACACCCGATAGGGATACATCTGTTTGCTCCAGATCAGACCCGCGCAGGACTGACGCAGTACCCGCATCTTTTCTTCGCCAATGTCATCTGGTGCCAGGGCAGCATAGAACTCGTCCGCCTCCTGTTCCCGATCTGACATGACAGTGTCGAAGTAGCTGCCATGCCAGCCGTCGTCGGTGGCTGTCATCCGTTGATCAGCCCGGTGCAGCCTGAGACGTACCTCCGCCTGGCCTCCGGCTGGAACGGTGATCTTGTACCACCACGAAGCCTTGGTGCCGTGCTGGTCCGGGTTCACGGTGCTCGCGCCAGTGATCACGTAGTCGTTGATCCCATCCTTGGGGTATTCGGTGATGGGAGTAGCTCCGAAGAGCCGGGGGTTATTGGTTTCGTTGTCACAGAACAACGCTTGCGGACGGGTGCCGTCCGGCGCAGCGGCAGCATCCAGTCGATAGCCCGAGAGGCGTGGATGATCAACAACGATGCCATCGCCGTCCAGGGACAATCCCGGGGCCGCACCGCCCGCGAATTGCCAGGTGTTGCGAAACCACAGAGTGGGCAGCACGGAAAGTGTTGCCTCTTCTGAGGCATGGTTCTTGATCGTGATCTTGGCCAGGATCTCGGTGGATGACGCTTTCGCGTATCTGACATCGACCGCCCAGTACCGTCCATGATCAAAGACGCCGGTGTCCATGAGCTCGAATTCCGGTTCGTCGCGAGAACGTCGAGCATTTTCATCGATCAGCCACTGATACGGAAAAGGCTGCTGCGGATAGTGATATCGCCAACGCAGCCAGGCATGACTGGGCAGCCCATCCAAATACCACCAGTACTCCTTGACGTCCTCGCCGTGGTTTCCTTGCGGACCGGTGAGACCGAACATGCGTTCTTTCAAGATCGGGTCGACGCCATTCCACAACGCCAGGGCGAGACACAGCTCATGGCGGATGTCTGACAGACCGGCCATGCCGTCCTCATTCCACCGGTACGCACGGGATCGCGCATGATCATGTGGAAAGAAGCTCCAGGCGTCACCGTTGTCGCTGTAGTCCTCCCGTACGGTGCCCCACGCGCGCTCTGAGAGATACGGGCCCCATTCATACCAGGGATTCGACTCGAAGAGATTGTCCTCCGCCCGTCCGGTAGCTTGAGCAAGCCGGGCGTGCTCAGCAGTGTTATGAGGGGACGGCGCAGTAGTAGTCATGATCTCTCCTGGAAGCGAAAGGGCACCGGCCCCGAGTGGGCTACATTCTTCCGTAGCGCGACACCGCCGACTAGGTACGCCGTGTCTCAGGTTCTAATGCGCGAGATAGTGCTCGGGCTTATCGACACGCAAGCAGCGCAAATGCTGCTCAGCATGTTTGCGGCCCAGAGAACGATCCCTGGGCCGCAGTAGAGTGTCCGACGGTATTCACCTGAGGGTATCGTCCGTTAGATCCTCATCGTCGTAACCGGCAACCCTATCGGCCTCAGCCGAATCAACTTCATCTTCGCTGGTCTCTTCTACAACGCGCTCTGGTGGCTTGTCGTCCACAAAGCCAGCGCGAACATCGCTGCTGTGGGAGGACTCGCGTTCGTCAAACCCGGCATCCGCACCGCCCCTCGACTCGCCAGGCTCGGAACCAAATGTTGACTCGCTCATCGAACCTCCATTTCTCGGGGAGCCGGCAGCACCGATGGCGTACCAGCAATCACTGAAGAGTGGCTACGACCCGCATACCCGGGTCCTCAGATTTCAACCCTGAGCGGCCTGAGCCATCCGTTCGAGGCCGACGATGTGCCAGGAGAGCCCGCGATGTCGGTAGTTGACCGATAGCCCACTGGCCTCCGCCACTGTGATCATCGCTGCAGGCGGATGCACGAAGGCGCGGAAGTCGCTGCCTCGCAACCGATGCAGAAGGTTCTCGAAGCGCATGAGTGCCCTGGTGAACACATTCCTCGGTGGATGGGAGAACACCAGGAGCCGCCTCGCATGGTTGGCGGCGGCGGACAGCAACCGGTCATAGTCGGGATAGCAGCACACCACCCGGTGCAGGATGACGACGTCAGCCGGCTCCACCTCGCTGGGAGAGGCTGCAATATCCACGAACCGACGCGTCACCCGATCAGCCATCCCGGACCGTTGCAACAGCGCCGCCGCCTCCGCCTCGTACCCGCGGGAAATCTCCAGATTCGTCGCCACACCTGCTCCACGACGAAGTAGCTCAATCTGAAGGTCACCCACTCCCCCACCGATCTCCAGTACCGAGGCATCTTGGATGCCACGCTCGGTCAGGAAGGACACCATCCTGAGCTGGGTGTCGTTAAGCCCGCGCTTGCGATAGGTGCGTGCGATCCTCCTGGCGAACCGGTCGCTGAAGACCGTCTGGTAGCCCGGGCGGTCGCAGCAGTCACCCATGCACTCAGTGTGCCCGCACTCCAGCGTGAGCGTTGATGGAACCCCGCCCGAGCCGCCAGAAGCTGTCAGCCAGGCACCTTAGACTCAGGCTTGACCGCCTGGGTCGATGAGGGAGGCGCCGTGATTCCGGAAGCAGAAGTCTTCGTGCTGGCTGACCAGGCGGCGGTGCAGGTGTATGGACAGATCCGCGAAGATCAATGGGACAGCAAGCTCCCACCGCTGTTCGATATGCCCGGCGCGGATCAGCCAGTCCCGCTTCGGCAGGCCATCAACCATTACGCGTACGACAACTCCTGGGTGCCTGACATGCTGGCTGGTCGAACCATGGACGAGGTCGGCCGCGACCGCTTCGATGGGGATCTGCTCGGCAGCAATCCACGCGGCAACGTGGAACGCATCAGTGCCGCAGCCTGTGACGCCGCACGTAAGGTCACCGATCGCGAGGCAATCGTGCACTGTTCTTATGGCGACGTCCCGACCTGGGACTACTTCTGGCAGCTCAACATCGCGCGGACCATCGGCGCCCATGATGTTGCACGACTCATCGGGGCAGACGACCCCCTCTCCGATGAGCTTGCCCGCCGTATGTGGGAGGGAACGGAGGCCTCCGCAGAGATGTGGCGATCGTTTGGGGTCTTCCGTGCGCCCGTCGCGGTCTCAATTGACGCGCCCTGGCGCGATCGGTTCCTGGCGCTCACCGGGCGCCAGCCCTGACAGTCCGAGCTGCCCGCGAACTGGTGGGCTAGCGGGCGTCGCTGAGAAAGGAGTTCCCATGCGATCGCGTGTTGCTTTGGCTTTGGGTATCGCATTGCTGTTGCTGGCCGCGTGCTCGACGACCAAGGGCTCTGGCCAGCTCGCTACCGCCCAGCGCGAAGTGAGCGGCTTCACGAAGGTAGAGCTCGCCGGACAGGGAGACCTCACCATCGAGCAGACCGGGACGGAGTCACTGACCATCTCCGCAGAAGACAACCTCTTGCCACTGCTGACTAGCGATGTCTCCGGCGACACACTTGTTCTCGGAGCGAAACCCAACACTACGATTGTCACAACCAAGCCGATCACCTACACACTGACCGTCAAGGACCTCAACGGCCTCGCGGTGTCTGGATCCGGCACGATGAGCGCTCCAAAGCTGGCGGCGACCGGACTCAATATCAAGATCAGTGGCTCAGGAACGATCACCGTCGGCGGTGCCGCAACTGATCAGGATCTGGAGATCTCCGGCTCCGGCCGATACCTGGCCGACGGATTGACCAGCAAGACAGTCAAGGCACGCATCTCCGGAAGCGGGAATGCGAGCGTTATGGCCACCGAGGTGCTCGACGTGGCGATCAGCGGCAGCGGATCGGTGACCTATAGCGGGAATCCGCAGGTCAAGCAGGAGATCAGCGGTTCGGGACAGTTGATCAAAAACTAGTCAGTCATACGTCCTTGGCTTGGAGCGGTGCTTCGCTCCTACCTGCAGGCTTTCGCGAGGACTTCAACCCGAGTGCGAAGACCGCGACGACGAGGGCTGCGACGCCGTACACGATGCACAGCAGCCAGTACCTGTCGGCTCCCTCGATGCCGCCCAGGAGGAGACCCTGGGAGAGGTTGATGGCGCCGTGGAACAAGGTGGCGATGAGCACGCTGCCCTTCGTGTGGAGGTAGACCCAGGTCATCAAGATCGAGTATTCGACAGTCAGCAGGACGAACGCTGGCAACGGCAGTCCATACTGTGGGGTGCCCGGCACCAGGAACGTTGGCAGATGCCATAGGCCCCACAGCACACCGAGGATCAAGCTCGCCGTTAAGGCGGATCTCTTCTCAAGCAGCAGCGGCAGTGCGTAACCACGCCAGCCCAACTCCTCGCCGACCACAAGAACGAAAAGCACAAGTTCGATGCCGGTCAAGGCGCCGATCTGAATGGACTCGGATACGCCAAGCAGGTAACTCAGACCGGCAGTCGCGAGCGACAGCACTGTCGGCAGCCCGAGAGCGATGACGTACCAAGGCAATCCAACCCGCCAACGGACGACCCGGCTGAGCAGTGCTTTCACGCCGGCCTTGCCCTCGGTCACGGCGGCCATGATGATCGCGGCGAGTGCCGGCCCGAAGAGCCCAAAAATGCCTAGGAGCGGCGAGAACTTCAGCAGCGGATAGATCCACCACGTCAGCAGGTACGCCAGAACGAAGAACGCGATCAGCGGATGCTTTCTCACCAACCCCCTCACCACGATTCAAGAAGTCAGCCGGCCTGCGCAGACGGCGTCGCGACGGACTCTGCGACTCCTTCACGCCGTGATAGCAGCGCAACCCCTATAGAGCCCCAGAGTAGGGCCAGTATCAGATTCTCAGCAGCACCGAACAGTGCATTCGCGAAATGGCCCAATGGGAAAGCCACGATGAGCAGCACGCCGCACCACCAGGGCAACATCCGGGCACGAAGAATGATCACGCCGAGAAGTAGGGAGCCGACAAGCAAAACCCCTGCAGCGGCAAGGCGGACAGTGAGGAACGATGCGTGTCCCTGCACCATGCTGATCACCGTCATGACAGCGATGATCGCGTACCCGGCGATGGTCAGC
>DATEWO010000209.1:0-3759 GCA_035257925.1 Propionibacteriaceae bacterium
CGGCAGCAGCGTGCCGTTGGCGGCCGCTGGACCGTCGAAGTCGTCGAGGTGACCGACCGTACGCCGGTGGAGACCAACGAGGCCCCTGCTGCGCCCGACAGTGGACAGGAATCGCGGCGTGAGCTGCGAATAGCGGAGGAGCAGCTTGCTGCCGCCGAGGCTGCGCACTGGCAGTCCGAGTTCGACCTGGCGGACGCCGAGGCCGCGGTGGAGGCCGCAGACGACGCGGTGAGCTCCCTGGACACCAAGCGGATTGAGGCGCGCCGGGACCGGGTCACTGCTCAGCGGCATCTCACCGAGGCCCAGTCGCGGCAACGAGACGCGGTGAACGCGTTGGCGGAGGCTCGGCGGCGGCTCGACGCCGCCCGGCAGTCCGCGGGCACGAACGAGTGACGTAAGCCAGTGCGATCCTGTGTTGGGTGAACTGGAGAAGCTCGGCTGGCTAAGCTTCTCGCCGCACTCTTGCGGAAGCCCGCCAACCACAACAAGCACAGAGGGCACCCCCCGCGATCCTAGGAGAGCACTTAGATTTTCAGCACGGATGCGGGCAAGCTGGATAATCGGGGGCTATGGAGTTCTTCAGCCGTCCCGATCTCTGGATCGCCTTTCTCACGTTGTTCGCGCTAGAGATCGTGCTCGGCGTCGACAATGTGGTCTTCATCTCCATCCTGTCCGACAAGCTCCCGCCCCATCTGCGGCGCAGAGCCCGGATGGTAGGCCTCTCGCTGGCGATGATCTTCCGGATCGCGCTGTTGTTCGCAGCATCCTGGGTCGTGGGTCTCACCGCACCGCTGTTCAGCCTCGGACCGTGGCCGGTTCTGGAAATTAGCGGACGAGACCTCATCTTGATCTTGGGCGGTGCGTTTCTGGTCTACAAAGCGGTCACCGAGATCCACCATAAGCTCGAAGGTTATGAAGCAGAGAAATCGACTGGTCGGGCCTCGAGCTTCACTGCGGTGATCATTCAGATCATCTTGCTGGACATGGTGTTCTCACTGGATTCGGTGATCACCGCCGTCGGGATGGTGGACGAGCTCTCGATCATGATCGCTGCAGTCGTGCTCGCAATCGTGCTCATGATGTTTACCGCCGGGTGGATCAGCGGATTTGTGAATCGCCACCCGACTGTGAAGATGCTCGCCCTCTCCTTCCTCGTGCTGATCGGGGCGAGCTTGATAGCGGAAGGCTTCAACTTCCACATCGAGAAGCCCTTTATCTACGGCCCGATCGCGTTCGCCATTTGCGTGGAGGCACTTAATCTGACCTACCAATCCCGCCAGGCAAAGCGGCAGCACGAGCCGGAACCCGAGCCTGTGCATCTGCGGGAGAAGTACCCCGCGGAAGTCGGAGCAGCCGATGAACCCCAAGATGGCTAGTTGTTCACAGTGCTCAAGTAAGTGGCGACCCAAACAAGAGGTGCATTCCAACGGATACAGACATCGTTGGTGACCTCGGAGGTCGGCTCATCGAGGTAGCAGCACTGAGGCGGCAGGCCCAGGAGTCGAGAATCGTAAGGGAAGTCTGGAGACGGCCGGGAGTTCGCCCCACCGGCCAGCGCGCCCCGTGGTGGAGGCGGCAACGCCGGATCAAGATCATGGCCAAACTGACGAGTCCGCTGGTGACAGCTGTAGTCGGTGCCGTAACCGGTGATGTAGCTCTGACCGAGAGCGTTCCGCCCAAGCAGATAGTCCATGCCAGTGGCTACCGCATCTGCATAGCGGCGAACACCTGACAGCAGGTGCGCCACAGCAATCACGACGAGGTTGTTGAGAATCCGGCCATTGGATCCCCAGTGCCATCCCTCAGACGGTGCGTAAGGCTGACCCCAAGGTTGCTGGCGTTGCAACTCCAGTAGTCGGTCGGCGCCCTCTCGCACACTGTCGACCACGCGATCGTGGTCAGCGAGATGGCTGCCAGCCAGCGCGAGATCGAGCCGACCTGGGGCCGTCACTCGGTCGAAATCGAACCCCGCTGGATCGAACGCGTCGGCGCTGTGTTGGGCGGAGGAGAGCACTTGCTGGCGGTAGAACTCCTCATCCGTGGTGAGCCACAGTTCGACAGCCGCCCAATAGAAGTCGTCCTCCAGCTCGCCGTCGGCGTACGGACCGCCGCCGAACCGGGCGTGATCGTCCGGTGCGAGGAGGTGGGGATTGCGCCGCGCCGCGTCGTACGCGGTGCGGGCAGCTTCTAACAGCGTTCCTGCGTATCCCGGCTCAGTGGCACGCAACAGCCGAGCACCTTTTGCGGCCACCGCTGCCAGATGCAGGGTCGCCGCCGTCGATGGCCTATGCAGTACTCGTTCGGTCGGATCCTCGTGAGCCCAGCCCGGCATCGGTGACCACTGGGTGCCGTGCACACGGTGGAAGGCCAACCCGGCCAGCGGATCACCAGCGGGTACTTGCATCCGCATCAGCCAGTCGAGCTGCCAGCGACACTCTCCCCGGATCGAGTCGGCGAACTTGCGGGCGGGCGGTGAGGAATCGGGCCTCTTGAGCAGGTCTAGGGTGCTGAGGAGCTGCCACGCCGCGATGCCGCCGCTTGTGACGTACTTGCCATAGTCGCCCGCGTCGTACCAGCCGCCCGAGACGTCAAAGGTGCCAGGACAGCTCCACCCGGGATACAGCCGCCGCGCTTCCACGCCGGCCCAGGCGGGCACCGCCACGTCACCGCGATTAGGTGGGCGTCCTGCATGGCCAGCGGGTCGGCTATAGCCGGGCGCAAGCTGGTCCAAGATCGGTGTGCCTGACCGCATCAGGTAGAAGAAGCCCAGAGCGTCAGCTCTCAGCTTGTGGTAGACGCGGCTTGTCACCTCAAAGGGGTGGCTGCACCGATCGGCCGATTCAATCCGGAAGCCTGCTCCCTGCACGGTGAGGCCGCTGAAGTCGAGAACATGCACGCTCAGGCCGGATGTGGGCTCTGGCCGAATCGACCAGAGCCTGGAGGCTCCGGTGTAGACGGCGACTCCGCCCCGGTCGCGAACCACGAAGGGAACCGGCTCCTCGGAATCCGCTATGAGTGTCGCCTGCTTTGGTCCGCTGAGTAGGTAACCCAGCTGGTTCACCCGGACTTGTGGACGCCGACTGATAACCTCTGCGACGCGCCACTCTGGCCAACCCACCGTTGCAGCCTAGGACCGTGTGCCATCGGGACTCGCAGTGACGACCCGGCGGAGCCAGGCCAGTGCGCCTGGAGCAGTGTCAAGCACCGAGATGTGACCCACGCCGCGCTGCAGGCGCAGCTCCGCCGCTGGACAGTGTGCTGCCAGCCATTCCCCGTGTGAACTCGGCACCATTCGGTCGTCTGTGCCGTGCATGATCAGCGCCGGTGCGGCGATGTCTGCAAGATCGAAACCCCACGGGGCCATCGTGCCGAGATCATCCTCAACCATGCCGTCAAACCCATTGGCTGTTGCCGCCTCGACGACGCCGTTGAACCACGACCAGTTGCCCTCCAGCGCCGCGTAATCAGCTGGGACGAACGACTGGGGATCGAACTCACGGGCAGCGAGTACCTTTTCAAGCGCGGCTCGCCCCTGAGTGGCAGCTCGCAATTCGTGGGTACTGCCCTCTGACATTCCTGCGAAGTAGTCGAGTCCCGCAGCCTGCCAAGGCGCGGGGGAGGAGACGCTGACGACTGCAAGCACGCGGTGCGGAAGTAAGGCGCCGCAGGCGAGGGCGCGTGGTCCGCCGCCAGAGTGGCCAAAGACGGCAAAGCGACCAATACCTAGCCGATCGGCAATCTGGCCTGCATCAGCGGCTG
>DATEWO010000210.1:0-11504 GCA_035257925.1 Propionibacteriaceae bacterium
ACCCTCCGCGCGCACGCCGGCGGGCGCGGTTCCGTCTTTGTCACCGAGGCATTCCACGCTCGTCCGTCCCACCCCGTCGCCGGCCCGCACGATCCTGCCGATACGACGGACCTCGTCGACGCCGATGGCGCGCCCCAGCGAGGCCGTAGGTGCGCCCGGCATCGCCATCACCACGCGTCCCGAGTCCGATGGAAGCTTCCTCGTCAGTGAGGTGATCACGCTGCCGGCCCCGGCCAACGAGGCCGTGCTGCGACCGCCATCGATCGCGGATGCCGGCACCCGGTTCAAGCAGCTGCGGCCGATCGCGATGCAGGTCGAGGTCAGTGCGGGTGGGCAAGTCCTGGCCGTTCCCGACGGCCCGGTACGCAGCCAGGTCACGCTTCGCTGGGACTCCCCCACCCAGCAGCTGCGACTGCGTTACCGCCTGACGCAGGTGAGCGTGGCCAGCCGACCCGCCAAGACCGGTCGCTCTGTGGCCGCCCTCAGCTCACTGCTCGACCGGATGCCTGCCGACCTGCCGGTCAAGGTGGTCGTGACGGGCCAGACCGTGCTGTCTCTCACCTGTCCCCAGCTTCCGCTGGCGAGACTGTCCTGTGGTGCAGGCATCGCTCCGAAGTTCTGGACTCTACGCCCGATTCCGTTCGACCGGTCGCAAGTGCTGGTGCAGTACGACCGGCCGGCGCGGCGATAAGGTCGTAGGGGTCTCGTTCGATGGATTCTCCGGTGCTCGCCCTCCTCGCGGCGTCCGTATCGTTCGTGGTCTACCTCGGCTATGTCCTCTTCGCCGGGACGAGCGCATTCTGGGCCGTCGTCTGGCCGGACGGTCAGGACGTTCGTCGACTGCGCATGATGGCGGTCGTCGGTCTCGCATTGATCGGCCTCGCAACGATCGCCGAGGCCCTCATCGGTTGGCTCGTCCCGGCACGAGTCCTGGGCGAAACCGCCGACGAGTCCGGAACGTGGCTGCTGGTGAGGCTGGCAGTTCTGGCCGGCGCCGGGTTCTTCGGCGCCGAACTGCTGCGACGCCCGGTGCGGGGCGCACGACGCATCACCGCCCTCACGCTGGTCGTCATCCTGACCATCACCTTGGTGGTCGAGTCGACCGCTATGGCGTCACCTCGGGTCGTCGCGCTCACTGCGACGACAGGCGTCTACCTGCTGGCCCTGGCGGCCTGGTTGGGCGGCTTGATGGCGTTCGCCGCCCTGCTCGTCCCACGCAATCCGCCGGGAGCGCTGGAGCGGGTCTCGCCGAGGTTCTCGCGTTTTGCTGGGCTGAGCGTGCTCGCGCTGACGGTCGCCGGCACCGCGCAACACCTGATCGCCGGAGGTACGGCGACAACTCGCTCGGGTGTTCTGCTGCTCGTCGAGGTGTTGGCGTTAGCCGCGACGCTGCTGCTGTGCCGCTACGCCGTCGCGTACGGCCGAAGATTGGCCTTCCGCGAGCGGTATATGCGAGGCTTCCCGGTCGAGCCGCGCGGCAAGCGACCGATGCTCGGGCGCGCGATCGGCGTCCAGGTGGTCCTCTCCGTCGCCCTGTTGGGCGTAGCGGTGGCCCAGCTCGCTGTGTTGCCGGTACCAGACGGGCCGGTGGCAGTACCGCTCGGGGATCCTTCCCCGACGACGCCGGTCGCCACCGCCCGCGAGGCGCGACCGGCGGCAGGCGACACCCGCTTCGTTCCGGAGCGGATCGACCTGCCAGGTGGGGTGTATACGGCCGTCGTTCCCGTCGCCACGGTCGGCAACGAGCTGGTGGTCCCGGAAGATCCGACGAAGGTCGGCTGGTGGGACGGGAGCTCCTACGTCGGCGATCCGTACGGGTCGACTGTGATCGCCGGCCACGTCGACGTCTTCGACCGCGGCATCGGGTTCTTCTTCCGGCTGTGGAACATCAAGGTCGGGGAGCGTGTGGTGTTGAGCGCGGGTGATGTGCGTCAGGCGTACAAGATCACCACGGTGCGCCAGGTCCCGCGCACCGATCTGGTCGACGACGCGCAGGTCTTCGACATCGGCGGACCGCCTCGGCTGGTGTTGATCACCTGCGCAGGCGAGTTCCGGCCCGAGCGTGGAGGTTACAGCCGCAACCTGATCGTGGTTGCGCGCCCAGTCTCCTGAGTGTCGGAAAGGCGGCTCGCAGCAGTCGGCGGGTCGGTCCTCATTGGGCTAGTCGCGCTCATTACCGTCGGCCGTGCGCCAGATCGCCTCGTTTGGTCAGCCACGCAACCAGCCGCCGCGGCAATTCAGGACGGTACAGAAGCGCGACGCCGCCCAGCAGCGCCGCGACGCCGAGCAGCACGAACGCGACTCCCAGGTAAGTCCATCCGGCCAACAACGCGGCAACGCTGCCCAGCAGGGCCGCGACTCCGAACAGCAGAAACGGAACCCCCACCAATGTCCATCCGGCCAACAACGCCGCGACACCACCCAGCAGGAGCGCGACGCCAAACAGTAGGAACGCGACCCCCGTCAGCGTCCATCCGGCCAGCAAGGCCGCAATACCGCTCAGTGGAGCCGCGACCGCGCCCAGCAGAAACGGGACCCCCGTCAGTACCCATCTGTCCAGCAGGAACGCGACGCCGAGCAGCAGGGCCGTGACCGGGCCCAGCAACAGCGCGACCCCCACCAGGGTCCAGCCGTCCAGCAAGGCCGCAACACCGCCCAGTACGGCGGCGACCCCGAAAAGCAGAAACGGAATCCCCACCAGTTGCCATCTGTCCAGCAGGAACGAGACCCCCAGCAGCAGCGCCGCGACGCCGAGCAGCAGGAACGCGACGCTAACCACCAAACCTGCGACTATGCCCAGCGTCCAGGCGTCAGGCAGGTTCGCGATCCCGAGCAGCAAGAACGCCGAACCGACAAGCAAACAGGATGTCCCCAAGGCGACACGGTCGAAGTCCGCGCGACTTCGGAGGGTCGGCCAGGTGAGCATCACCCCCGCCTCCCAGAGGTACGCCAGGGACAAGATCATCAAAGCGAGAGGCCACCCAGTCACCGATCCCCACACCGTGACCGCCAGATAGCCGGTCAGCGCGAGCAAAGCCGTGACCCGAGCCCGTGTTGTGCCATAACGCTCCCGTCGCAGGAGACCACTACTCGGCACAGCGACCAAGAGCGCCGCAACAAAGACAGCCGGCGGAAGCCAGGCCCACTTCTGCGCAACAACGAAACTGCTGAGCAGATTGACTCCCACCGCAATCACCACGACCCCGATGAACCACTTGATCAAGCGATCTGGGTCGCGGGCGGACACACGCGGAGGAATCTGCTCTGGCACACAGCAAAGTCTGGAGCAAACGACACATCCAAAGCAGCTTCCGCCCCGACGTGTCGCCAATCCGCATGATCAGATCTCCTTTCGGCTCCGGTCCATTGCGGAGCGTGGGACCACAATCGCCCGCCGCAAGGAAGGGGCGCCTGAGGGCAGAATCCTGGGCGGGCCGAACCGCTTGGGAAGTTTCCCGGCCCGAGTAGGCTCAGCCCCCACGCTGGGCCGTCCCGCCGCTCGATAATCGCCTCATGAGCTCGACGCTGCACCGCGCGATCCGACCAGCGTGACGCGTCGGCTGTTCCTGGTCGCCGGCTCCGCGGGGTCCGGCAAGTCCACCTTGGCCAAGGCCTTGGCGCACGAGCTGGACGCGGGCTGGTTGCAGCTTGACTCGATCTGGCTGGCGATGAAGGTTGCCGCCGGTGAGGGCACAGCGGCGCGGGACGTCCTCGACATTGACCGCCGAATGCGCCGGGAGGATGAGGCAGATGACGACGTGTTGGCCGCCCATGTCGCCGCGTCGGGCGAGGTGTGCCGCGCGTTGCCGCCGGTGCTAGGGCTCGAGCTCCAGGCTCACGAGCGGCTGGTGGTGGACGGGGCGTGGCTGCTGCCGTCGTTCGTGACAGAACTTGAGCTGCCGGATACGAAGGTGCGTGCGGTGTACGTCGTCCACCGCACGGAGGCTGACGTCGAGGCGGCGCTCATCCCGCGTCGGGGAGGGCTCCCGCTCGAGGACCGCCATCGGCTGATGAACCGGCGGATCTTCCAGTACGGCGCCTGGCTGGCCGACGAGGCGCGCGCACACGACCTCGCGGTCGTCGACGCCTTGCCGTTCGAGTCCCTGCTGGATCGCGCCCGTGCTGCGCTTCTCTCGCCCTGAAAGGTCCGACATGGTCCTAACCGATCTGGTGAATAGCCGTCAGCAGGCAGCAACCATCGTTCCGCCGATCGTGGCGCTTCCAGTTCTCTCCAGGGCCAGCAGCACCAGTTCTCGCCCGGGACTGTCTCGACCTGTTCGACAGCCCGGACCGGGCGGCCTTGCGGTGGTGCGCGGACCCGACTTGCACTCGCGCCTTCATCGACCGGTCACGCGGACAACGACGCCGCTGGTGCGGCCTGAAGGGCTGCGGCGATCGCGCCAAAGCGGCCGCGTACCGCCGACGACGGCGTACCGCGCTCGACGGCCGAGCCGCCCGAGACACCTAAAGCGTCAACGCCGCGCGTCTTGGTCCAGCGTTTTCTCGATGCCACCCTCGGCGGCCGCAGCCTCGGCCTTGGCATCGTTGACCGCCGCCTCGGCCAACTCGGCGACCCGATCAACGGCTGCGACCGCGTCCAAGCTCGGCACACCGCTGGAGGTCAGCTCGCGGCTGCCCTTCTCGTCTTCGATCTCTGAGGGCGGGCTATCGGCTTTGCCCTCGTCGGTAGCCGGCGCGCCCATTCGGGAGCGGTCCCCGAAGGCCTCAGTGATGGTGCGGACCGCCTGAGTGAGCTCACCCGGGATGACCCAGAAGGTATTTCCTCCTCTTGCCAGGTGAGGCAGCGTCTCCAGATACTTGTACGCCAACACCTTGGGGTCTGCGTTGTTGCGGTGCACGGCCTGGAAGACCAGGTCAACGGCCCTGGCCTCACCGTCGGCGCGGAGGATCGCGGCCTGCTGATCGCCCTGCGCCACGAGGATCTCCTGCTGTCGAGTCCCTTCGGCGGTAAGGATCTTGGACTGTCGTTCCCCTTCCGCGTGCAGAATGGCTGCGCGCTTGTCGCGCTCGGCCCGCATCTGCTTCTCCATGGCCTCCTTGATGGTGATCGGTGGGTCGATCGCCTTGATCTCGACCCGGTTCACTCGGATTCCCCACTTGCCGGTCGCGTCGTCCAGCACGATGCGCAGCCGAGTGTTGATCTCTTCACGCGAGGTGAGCGTCTGCTCCAGATCCATGCTGCCGATGACGTTGCGCAGCGTGGTGACGGTCAGCTGGTCGATGGCCTGGAGATAGTCCGCGATCTCGTACGCAGCGGCCCGAGGATCGGTGATCTGGTAGTACAACACGGTGTCGATGTTGACCACCAGGTTGTCCTCGGTGATCACCGGCTTGGGCTGTGAGGAGAACACCTGCTCCCGCACGTCGAGCTTGGTGTTGATTCGATCCGCCAACGGGATGATGAAGTTCAGACCCGGCTCCAGTGTCGTCCGGTAGCGGCCGAACCGCTCGACGTTGTAGCGGCGCGCCTGTGGCACGATGCGCACGGCTGACATCACCACGAACACCACCAGGGCCGCCGCAATGATGATCGGTACTAAAAGGTTCAGGTCCATATCTCCTCCACCGGCGTCTTAACAGTGCGGGCTCACGGCAGAAGCTCCCGGGGATAGACGATCGCCGTCGCGCCCTCGATCTCCATGACATCCACCAGTGTCCCTGTCGGGATCACGTGGTCCTCATCGAGCGCACGCGCCGACCACACCTCCCCGGCGAGCTTGATGAGTCCTTCGGTACCGGTTACCTCCTCGATAACTACCGCCTTCTTCCCAATCAGGGCGTAGCTGCCCTCACGCACCGGTGATGGATGGGTCATCTGCCGTCTCGCGATCGGCCGCACGATCAATAGCCCCACCCCACCCGAGATCGCGAAAGCGAGGAATTGCGCCATGACAGAGCCGCCCAGGCCGGCGACGATCGCGGCGACGAGTGCAGCGGCAGCGAGCAACCCAAACGCCAGGGTGAGCGTGAAGAACTCTGCGACACCCAAGGCCACAGCCACTATCAACCACGCGATCCACGGCATGAAAGCGGCCTCCCCGTCCAAAAGCGGTTACCTCGAAGGTACCTCGCCGCCATGGCGGTGGCAGACGAGCGGCGCCGCGGAATCACGAGTCCGCTGCCCGCCTGGTGCAGGCTTTAGCCTGTCGTACGTGACACCTCAATACTGCAATGACGTGTCCGCTGCAGATTGGATCGTCCAAGCCCACATCCCATGGGAGCAACTGGTCTATTTCGGCCCACCAGACTTCCCCGCGTACGCCCGGCTGCGCTTCATTCCCGATCCCACCAAGCCAGGCCAAGCGGAAGGAGACGTCGATATTGCCGAAGATCACCCCACGGACATGGGGCAAACACGACGAGCCCTCGACCATCTCCGACGCTTCACCGCCACACCCGAGGATTGCTACTTCTGCGTCTGGGAGGGCTATCCCCACTACTTCCCGCCCTCTGTGCTGGACGGGCCGATGGTGACCATCGCATCAAATACGTGGTCTCCCCCTCGGCGCATCCCCATGCGGCGGTACTTCCTCCTCCACGGATCACTGACCGCACTCGGCAGCTGGGATGAACTCCACGGCGGCGGAGATCATCCGCCCGCCTTCGTCTGGCCGGCTGACCACAGTTGGTGCTTCGCCAGCGACGTCGACCCTCACTGGGCCGGAATCGGGGCCGAGCAGGCAGCGATCGACTCGCTCCTCAACGCTCACGAGCTTGACGTCGTCACAGCGCAACCCACCGAGCCCCAACCGACCTACTACTAACCGACACCCTGTGAGACAGGAGACACCGTGGCCGAGCCCTATCAAGATCCGTCCAACAGCGTGGAGAACCGGGTCGAGGACCTGCTTGCCCGGCTCACCGTCGAGGACAAGGCCGGATTGTTGTTTCACGACATCATCTCGATGGGGCCACAGGGCCAGCTCATGGGGTCCGACAACCCCTTCGGGCGCCCCGCCACCGAGACCGCCATCCGGGACATGCGTATCAACCACTTCAACCTCGCGGGACAAGTGGACGACGTACGCCAGCTGGTGGCCTGGCACAACCTCGTGCAGGAGCTGGCGCTCGCGACCGGGCCTGGCATCCCGGTGACCCTGTCGACCGATCCCCGGCACGCGTTCAGTAACAACCCCGGTACGGAGGCTTTGGCGGGCGCGTTCTCACAGTGGCCGCAGTCGCTCGGCCTCGCGGCGCTGGATGACGTTGACCTCGTACAGCGATACGCAGACATCGCGCGCCAGGAGTACCTCGCGGCCGGTATCCGGGTGGCGCTGCACCCGCAGATCGACCTGGCCACCGAACCCCGTTGGGCGCGCATCGGGATGACCTTTGGCGAGGACGCCGACCTGACCTCGCGGTTGGTTACCGCCTACATCCGCGGCTTCCAGGGCGCTGAGCTCGGCGCGACCTCTGTGGCCACCATGACCAAGCACTTCCCGGGCGGCGGTCCGCAGAAGGACGGTGAAGACCCGCACTTCGCGTACGGGCGGGAGCAGGTCTACCCCGGCGGTCAGTTGGAGTACCACCTCAAGCCGTTCCGCGCCGCAATCGCCGCCGGAACGTCACAGATGATGCCTTACTACGGGATGCCGGTCGGCACCGACTGGGAGGAGGTGGGCTTCGCCTTCAGCCAGGGCGTGATCACCGACCTGCTGCGCAACCAACTGGGGTTCGACGGCATCGTGTGCACCGACTGGGGATTGATCAGCGACAGCGTCATCATGGGCCAGCCGATGCCGGCGCGAGCCTGGGGAGTGGAGCACCTCAGCGAACTCGATCGAGCCCAGAAGGTGATCGACGCTGGATGTGATCAGTTCGGTGGCGAGTCCCGGCCAGAGCTGGTGGTCGAACTGGTCCGTTCCGGGCGGGTCAGCCAGGCCCGCATCGACCAATCGGTGCGCCGCCTCCTCCGGGAGAAGTTCGTGCTCGGACTGTTCGATCAACCCTTCCTCGACGTCGACCACGCGCTGGCCACCATCGGTCGCACAGACTTCGTGGCTGAAGGCGAGGCCGCGCAGCGGGCCGCAATAGTGCGGCTCACCGCCGCGGACTCCGGGCCAGCAGCACTGCCGGTTGGCACCGACCAAACGGTCTACATCGAGAACATCGGCTCGGCGGCAGCAGCCCGATTGGGCCGGGTGGTCGATGAGCCGACTGACGCCGATCTGGCGGTGTTGCGGCTCAACGCGCCGTACGAACCTCGTCCGGGCGGGTTCGAGTCGTTCTTCCATGCCGGCTCCTTGGAGTTCCCGGCGGCCGAGCGGGACCGGATCTTACGGGTCTGCGATCAGGTGCCGACGATCATCGTGCTCTTCTTGGATCGCCCGGCAATCGTCCCGGAACTGGCCGCCGCCGCGGCCGCCTTCCTGGTCGAGTTCGGCGCCAGGGACGAAGCGGTGGTCGACGTACTGCTCGGCGATGCGCAGGCGCGGGGGCGGTTGCCGTTTGATCTTCCGTCGTCCACTAAGGCCGTCACCAAGAGCCGTAGCGACGTTCCGTACGACACGGCCGACCCGGTGTTCCGGTTCGGCGACGGCATCGTTGACTGAACCGTCGTACGGCGCGCCACTTCCGTATTTCCACCCACGGGCCCCTCTATGCTGTCGGAGTGACCGCCGCTGCTAGCCGGCAAGGCGGCTCGCCGCCGGCTAGCGGTCGCCCGGAAAACCGCACGACGCTGGGCCTCCCCCAGGCAACATCACTCGTTCTCGGCACCATCATCGGCGTAGGCGTCTTCAACCTGCCCGCATCGTTGGCGCCGTTCGGCCCGATCAGCCTGATCGCCCTGGGATTGACCACAGTGGGGGCGCTGGCGCTGGCGCTGATGTTCGCCTCACTCGCGAGTCGGATGCCGGCCGACGGTGGCCCGTACGCCTACGCCCGGGCCGGTTTCGGCAATCTCGCCGGGTTCATGAACGGCTGGCTCTATTGGCTAACAACCTGGGGTGGGAATGCCGCGATCGCAACCGGCTGGGTGCTTTACGTCGAACGCTTCGTCAACACCAGCCATGTGACAAGCGTTACCGTCCTGCTGACGCTGGCCGGGATCTGGCTCGCTGTTGCCATCAACCTGGCCGGAATCAAGTGGATGGGCCAGATCCAGCTGTGGACATCGGTGCTCAAATTCGTGCCGCTGCTGCTGATGTCCACGGTCGGTCTGGCGTTCATCGACCCGGCCAACTTCGCCACCTGGAACGTCAGCGGCATGAGCACAGTAGCCGCCATCGGCGGGGCGATGGCCCTCTGCCTGTTCTCCTATATCGGGGTGGAGTCGGCCTCCGTCGCGGCTGGTCAGGTGCGTGAGCCGAAGCGCAACATTCCTCGGGCCACGATCCTCGGCACTCTGGCCGCTGCACTGGTCTACCTCCTCTCCCTGGTAACCGTGTTCGGTACGGTGCCCAACGCCGAGCTCGCCTCCTCGACCGCGCCGTTCGCCACAGCCGCGACGAACATGACTGCTGCCTCGTGGGTCGGTGCGCTCGTCGCGATCGTTGTAGTGATCTCTGGCTTCGGAGCCCTTAACGGCTGGACGATGCTCTCGGCCGAGATGCCCCGGGCAGCCGCGCGCGATGGACTGTTTCCGGCGGCATTCGAACGCAGGTCGCGGCGCGGCGTGCCGGCAGTCGGGATCATTATCTCGGGTGTCCTGGCGACGATCCTGGTGCTGCTGTCGCATATCGGCGAAACCGGCGTCGCCGTCTTCAACACGCTGATCTTGATGATCGGGATCGCTGCGGCGATCCCGTATGGCTTCTCAGCGCTCGCGCAGATCAAATGGCGCATGGCCGGCCGCCGGAAGATCGCGCGGAGCAGGCTCGCGCGCGACTTGATCACGGCGGGGATTTCGTTGATCTTCTCGATGCTGTTTGTGGTCTACTCCGCCAACACTTCGGCCTCCGGGTTCGCGGTCTACGAACCGTTCGTCTACCTCGCAGGCGCGTTGCTTCTCGGTGTTCCGGTCTATCTCGTCAACCGATCCCGGATGACCCCTCCGCCGCCTCCGCCAGCGGACAGCGCGCTCTAGCCCGCAGTACCAGAGCAGGATTTTGCCCGAGCTTGAGCCACCGCACGATGGCAAGGGCTACCGCCTGAGGGGTACTGCTAGGGACTCCCACTGGGTGTGCCCGATCACTAGCGTTTCCGTTATGGATAAACGCAAGCTGGGCACCAACGGCCTCGAGGTTTCGGCAATCGGGCTGGGCTGCATGAGCATGACCGGCGGCTACAGCGATAAGCCTGACCGGCAGGAGATGATCTCGCTGATCCACACCGCTGTGGACCGCGGCGTGACCTTCTTCGACACCGCCGAGATCTACGGTCCGTACGCCAACGAGGAGCTCGTGGGCGAGGCGCTCGCCCCGTACCAGGACCAGGTCGTGATCGCGACCAAGTTCGGCTGGGACATCGATCCCGTCGAGCGCAAGCCGAGAGGCCGGGTCACCAGCCGGCCCGAGGTGATCAAGCAGGTCGTCGACGGCTCGCTGCAGCGGCTCGGCGTGGACACCATCGACCTCTATTACCAGCACCGCGTCGACCCGGATGTGCCCATCGAGGATGTCGCCGGTGCGGTCAAGGAACTCATCCAGGCCGGCAAGGTCAAGCACTTCGGCATGTCGGAGGCAGCCGCACCAACGATCCGTCGGGCGCATGCAGTGCAGCCCGTGACGGCGGTGCAGAGCGAATACTCGTTGTGGTGGCGTCGTCCCGAGGAGGAAGTGCTGGCTGCCTGCGAGGAGCTCGGGATCGGCTTCGTACCCTATAGCCCGCTCGGCAAGGGCTTCCTCACTGGCACCATCACCGCATCGACCAATTTCGACGCCAGCAATGACATCCGCAGCACCATCCCCCGCTTCGCACCGGAGGCGCTGCAGCACAACCAGGCTGTGGTGGATCTCCTCGCCAGCATCGCCCAGCGCAAGGACGCCACCCCCGGCCAGCTCGCCCTGGCCTGGCTACTGGCCCAGAAGCCCTGGATCGTCCCGATCCCAGGCACGCGCAAGCTGCACCGGCTGGAGGAGAACATCGGTGCCGCCGAGGTGGAGCTGTCGGCCGACGAGCTCGCCGAGATCGAGGCTGCTGCGTCCATGATCCAAGTGCAGGGCGGCCGCTACAACGAGGCCACAGAACGGATGACCAACCTCTAGCGAGAAGTTGGCTTGCAGAGTGTTGTCCGGATTGGCCGGGTGTTGTCCGGATTGACGTGGTGTTGTCCGTTGGTGGTGTTGTGCCCGGATCTGCAAAGACAGTCAGACCCCACACATATATTGAATCTGTGTTCGAAAATGATCTGGTGGGGCTGGATGCGGCCGGCCCCCTAGCCGCCGCCGAATCCAACGAACACGCGTTGATCACCGCCGAAACAAGGCGGCTGCACATCGCCGCACATTGGGCAGACCTGCACCCCGGCGACAGTGTTCCTCAAAGCAGGCTGCCGGGCACTGAACACTCGGTCCGCCTCGGTGGGGAAGGCACCCCAACCG
>DATEWO010000211.1:0-4608 GCA_035257925.1 Propionibacteriaceae bacterium
GGCGACGGCGTTGTGGAAGGCGAGCAGGGCCGCAAAGACGCTGGAAATGAACAGCAGCGACATCACTGTCGTCAGCGTCCCTCCGATGTAGGTCGCGCCGAGTGCGAATAGGAACGCGGTCGGGTCAGGCTGGAGGCCTCCGAGGTACTCCTGCAGCCCAGCGGCACCTTGCCCCTCAACCATGAGGTAGGTGGTGATGGTGTAGAAGATGCCGATGGTCAGGACGGCAACGTAGGTTGCCCGCGGGACGGTGCGCTTGGGGTCCCTGGCCTCCTCGCTATAGATGGTGGTGGCCTCGAAGCCGATGAAGGATGCGAAGTTGAACAGCAACGCAATGGCCACCGAACCGGAAACGAAGCTGCTCCAGGTGAACGGCGTGGCGGTGAGGGGCGCAGTGCCGCCTTGGCCACCTTGGATCAAGATCGCCGCGTCGAGGATCAGCACGATCAAGAACTCCAGACTCACCAAGATCGCCAGCACCTTGACTGAAAGATCAACTTGCCGGTAGCCCAACACGGCGATGATCGCCATGGCGGCGAACGCGAAGACCCACCAGGGCAAGTTGATTCCGAGGTTCTCGCTGAAGAAACCGGCGGCGGTTGCGGCGAACAGCCCATACAGCCCGATCTGCATCGCGTTGTAGCCCAGCAGGGCGATCATCGCGGCGGCCCCGCCGGCGGGCTGCCTGAGACCGCGGGTGACGAGGCTGTAGAAGGCACCAGTGCTGGTGTGGTGGCGGGCCATCGCGGTATAACCGACCGCGAAGATCAGCAAAATCAGGCTCACTACGACGTACGCGAGAGGAATCCCCGGGCCATTACCGAGCAGCATCGCGACCGGGGCGCCGCCAGCCATAGCGGTCAAGGGCGCAGCGGCCGAGACCACAAAGAAGGCGACGGCGACCACCCCGAGGCGGCCGTGTCGCAGCTGCTGAGCATCGCGCCGCGCGATGTCGGAGGTTGTTTCGGATGGATCTGCTGGTGGAATCGACGGCGGGTGAGTCACAAGAGCTCCATTCGTTTGCCTATTCATGCGTTCATGCGCCCTGAGCCTGTCGAAGGGTGCGCTTCGACAGGCTCAGCGCGCAGCAGGTTGCGGCTTGCGTACCCCCCGAAACTCCCAGTCGCCGCCTTTGGCGGTGGACAGCACCTCTTCGGATTCGGTGGGTTGCGCGCCAACGTCAGTGCGGATTGGTGTTGGCCCATCCACGATGTGATTGCGCAGGGTGCCGAGGCCCTCGACCTCCACTTCCACCACGTCGCCGGGGTAGACGGTGCGGGAGATTGCGGGGGTCCCGGACAGCAGGAGGTCGCCCGGCTGCAGCGTGATGGTCCGCGCGATGTCGGCGACCAGGTAGTGCATGTCCCACTTCATTTCGTTGGTGTTGCCGTCCTGACGGACATCTCCGTTGACGAGAGTTCGGATCTGTTTGCCAGGGAAGTCCCAACCCTCGACGAGTCCCGGGCCCACCGGGCACAGGGTGTCCGCGCCCTTCACCCGAAGCATCGAACCTGAATCGGTGTCCCGGAAATCATGCAGGCCGTAGTCGTTGGCAATCGAATAGCCGCGGATGTAGTCGCCGGCCTCATCAGGCGCGATGTTGCGCGCTGTACGACCGATCACGATGGCAATTTCGCCTTCATAATTCAACCACTTGCAGCCGAGAGGCCTCACGACCGCTGACTCGTGCGCATTGAGCGCCGACACCGGCTTGTGGAAGTACGTCGGTGCCGGCGGCAGGCTGACCATCATCTCCTGCACCCTGGAGGAGTAGTTCAGATGCACACAGATGATCTTGGACGGCACTACCGGCGGCAGATGGACGGCCTCTGCGACGCCGATCGTTCGGCCATCGCCGGCGACCAGCTCCTCGCCATGGCGTTCGACATCGACGATGGTGCCGTCCAGCAGGATCCGGCGCGTCTCGCGGAGAGGCATGGGCACTCCTTGGTGGCTGGCTGGCTCAGCCAGCTGCAGGCAAATCTGGACCGACCGCCTGTTGCCGGACCTGGGCATCTTCAGGCGTACGGCGCGGCCTGGGGAAGCCGCCCTCAGGTCTGTCGAACCAGTAGTGAACCTGGCCCGTGCCGATCGAGTTCTCGTACTCTCCGTAGCGGCGACCGGTGGCTGTGCAATCGCCCTCGCCGATAGCGCCGATCATCATCAGGTAATGCCCGAACCGCGCCTCCGGCCGGAACCGGTAGAACTCCGGCATCGTGTCTAGCACCCGCGCGTGATCGCCTGCCTCAAACCACTGCATCCGTTCGGCGTCCGCGGCAGCGGCTTCCGGCGTGAAGATGTGATCAATCCCAGCGGCCTCGTGCTTACGGAGTTCCCGCAGCGGCCAAAAAGTGTGGCTGAGTGCCCCGGAAGCCAGCAGCACTACCTTGCGGTCGCTGTCAGCGATGGCATCGCCCAGCGCCCGGCCGAGCCGGAGGTTGTCCTCAGTATCAGCGGTCTGGCACACGCCGATGGAGATCCACCTCTTGTCCGGAAGGCCCTGGCCAAGGAACTCCCACAAATTAGTGGTGGCATAGAAGATCGGTAGATGATCATCGGAGATTGCGGTGATCCAGGTGCTGTGGTCGTCGGCCTTGGACGCGATCAACTGGGCGAGTTCGGGATCTCCGAGAAAGTCGTAGGGCCGCTGGCTCATTCCACGAGGCAGCTCCTCTGAGGTGAAGAGGCCCTTCCGTCGCTCTTGCGCAGTAACAACGAACTCGACCGTGGTCGCCCAATGGGAGTCCAGTACGACGACAGTGTCGTAGTCGAGCGTTTCGAACACGTCTTTGCGCAGCTGCTGGAGGCCGGCGACCAGCGTGGTGTCGTCTCCGTTGTTCAGCTCCCGACGGATGTCCTCGGGCAGCACGATTGTCGGCACGTGCGCGGTTAAGCCCGCGCCCACCACCTCGCCCATGCTCGTAGTCCTTTCACTCTCGATGGTTGACGGTCAAGCACTAGTCGTTCGCGGTCCAGCCGGTCGGCGAGAACACGGTGTTCTTGATGTCACAGTAGAAATCGAATGAGTAGATCCCGCCTTCGCGGCCAATCCCGGACTTGCCGTTACCACCGAAGGGTGCGCCGAGATCGCGCACAAAGAAGCAGTTGACCCAGACGGTTCCGGCGTTGATGCGTGCGCTGACCCGTTCGGCGCGATCAGAATCGCCGGTGACCAGGGTCGCGGCAAGTCCGAACCGGGTGTTGTTGGCCATCTCGACGGCTTGCTCTTCGGAAGAGAAGCTCTGGATTGTCAAGACTGGGCCGAAGACCTCCTCGGTCAGGATCTCGCTGCCTGGCTCAGCGTCGACGAGGATCGTTGGCCGGTAGAAGAGGTGCCCCAGCTCCTCATTCGGTGAGCCGCCCAGGATGGCTCGGGCCCCAGCGGCCAGAGCACGCTGCACAAAGCCGTCAACCCTCTCGAAGTGTTGTCGGCTGATCAGGCAGGACATCTCGGTCGCCTCATCGCGAGGGTCGCCCTGTACGATCGTGCTGGCCTTGGCCAGCATCGCTTCGGTGAAGCGCTCGGCGATGGAGTCCTCGACCAGAATCCGGAACGCACCGAGACACACCTGGCCTGAATTGTCGAACTGCTCCACGGCCAGCTTGACGGCAAGGTCGAAGTCAGCGTCGGCAAAGATCACCAGTGGCGACTTGCCGCCAAGCTCAAAGGACAGCGGCACGATGTTGCCGGCCGCGGCCCTGGCGATCACACCGGCAGTCGGAACGGAGCCGGTGAACGCCAGCCGGCGGATACCGGGGTGCGCCGTTAGCGGTGCGCCGGCCTGGGAGCCGGTGCCCTGGACGACATTGAATACGCCGGCCGGCAGCCCCGCCTGGTGCGTGATGTCGGCCAGCAGGGACGCGGTCAGGGGCGCCCACTCGGGGGGCTTCGCGACGACGGTATTGCCAGCGGCGAGGGCGGGCCCGATCCGCCAAGTGGCAAGCATGAGCGGCGCATTCCAGGGCGTGATGATCGCGGTAACGCCGGCTGGGTCGTAGCTGATCCGTTCCCGGTGGCCGCGGATCTCGCCGCCGGGGTGCTCCAGCTTCTCCACGTAGTCGGCAAAGAACCGGAAGTTCGTTCCGACTCGTGGCATCACGCTGCGCCGGTGGGACCGCAGCAGTGAACCGTTGTCTCGAGTCTCGACCCGTGCCAGCTCCTCGGCGCGGGCGTCGATTCCGTCGGCAACCCTACGAAGGAGCTCGGCCCGCTCACTGGGCGACGTCGCTGCCCAGCCGGGAAAGGCCTGCTGTGCGGCCTCGACCGCAGCATCGACCTCCGGATCCGAGCCGGCAGAGATTTCGGCGATCGGCTGCTCGTCGATCGGTGAGATGTCGGTGAAGGTCGATTCTGAGCTGACCCGTTCGCCGCCGATCCAATGTCGAGTGTCCACCTCCACGCCCTCGACCGTCGCCGTTGTCATCAGCGCCCCTGTCCGTGGTTCGAGGTGATTCGTGGGTCGACAGCGGTTTGGCGTTCCGCAAGTCCGACCAGCTATCGTTAGGGCCCAAACGTATTTAAGTTCGATCGATTGGTCAAGCCCCGGAAAGACTGGTTGGAGCGCATGGTTTCGGACCCGGTAGCAGCCACCGATTGGCGGCAGCTTG